>JBGYGP010000032.1:0-2579 GCA_041820645.1 Proteiniphilum sp.
GATGCGTCGAGAGCTGCTGCGATGATGGCTGCCGTATAGTCTGAGCCTCCTCGTCCGAGGTTGGTAATATCGTTGTCTCTCTTGCTCGATGAAATAAAACCGGGTACAACGGCTACTTTGGGCGGTTCACTCTCTTTGAAGGTGTCCACAATCAGTTCGCTGCTGAGCGAAATATCGGGGATATGGTGTGAAAACTGATTGGATGTTTTGATAAATTGCGTAGAATCGTAGAGCCGCGCTCCATGAATTGCTTTGCTGACGATAAGCGACGAAAGGCGTTCACCGTAACTCACAATTTTGTCGGATGTTTTTTGCGAAAGGTCGCCAATCAGAAATACCCCTCTCAAGATATTTCGCAAATCGTCGAACAGGAGTTGCAGTTTAGGGTTTATCTCTTGTTGGTCTTCCTTGTGAGGTATCATTTTTTCGAGCATCTCCTCGTGTCGGATGACAATCTCATCGAGCACATTCTTATAGCCGGCATTGCCTTTCACCGCGAAATCGGCGGCGAGAAGCAGTTTATCGGTAACGCCGCCCAAAGCCGAGACCACTACGATTACCGGCTCGTTTTCGGACTCAACTATCTTTTTTACCGATTCTAAACTTTGAGGAGTACCCACAGAGGTTCCTCCGAATTTCATCACTTTCATGCTGTGTATGAATAATGTATTTCTCCACTCCGTTGAAGAAGAAGAGGTTGGTTATTATGTAAAGTTTGATTGAAAATCCGGCAATCGATACGATTGTCGAATGAAGCAACGGATGCCTGTGAACAAAAACAAATACCCCCCTCAAGGGGTCATCATCGAGGGAAGCGAAGGTTTTGTGTATGTAAGTTGTTCTTTGGGCATTGCCTTTTTGAAATAATTTGTTGCAAAGATAGCGCAATAATTGATAAATTCGCGAAAAGTCGCAAAAAAAACGGAGAAATCGACAAATCTTCCGTCTCCGACTCCGAAAATCGATGTGTATCCAAACCAACAGGGTTCGAACGATTTGGCAGATATTCAGGAATTGTTGTTCATCCCGGTTCGGTTGAATTTCTGACGGTATTCGGCCGGAGTATATCCTTTTATTTTCTTGAAAATGCGCGAGATGTTCTTACAATCGTTAAAACCCGATTCAAGGGCTAAATCGAACAGCGGACGATCGGTGGTCTGCAACAAATCGGCAAACCGCTCGATGCGGCATTGCAAAATGAATTGATAGATGGACGTTCCCATTTCGTTTTTGAACTTCATTTCGAGATTGCGCCTCGACAGAGGAACCAGGCGGGTAAGGGAGTCGATGTCCACTTCCGTATTGAAATGGGTTTCGATGTAATCGACAACTTTTGAGATATATTCGTTGCCGATATTGTATTTTTCGGTGGAATGACGCAGTTCGAAACGCGTGGGACGAATAATGATGTCGAACGGTTTTTCGCGCTCTTTCCCGATAAGTTGCTTGATAAGCCTTCCGGCTTCGTAACCTCCTCTTTCGACATCCAGTTCGATGGACGAGATGGGCGGGTCGGAGAGGTTACAGATAAGTTCGTCGTTATCGACTCCCAGCAGAGCGATTTCCTGCGGAATGCGGATGTTGTTTATTTTGCAGATTTCGGATACTTGCAAAGCAAAGCTGTCGTCGCAAGCAAACAATCCCACCGGTTTGGGAAGCGAGAAAAGCCACTCATCGAGTTGGATATGGCTGCTGCTCCATTGTTCGCCGCTCATATTTTCACTTTCGAAATAGTAATAATTTCCTCCCGTTTTTTCCACTTCGCGGCGGAAGCCTTCGGCGCGTTCCCGAGACCAGACTACCCCCCGGTTGCCGTAAAAAGCGAAGTTGCGGTAACGCCGTTTTATGAAAAAACGGGCTGCCATTTCGCCCGTACCGATATAATCGCCCGTAAGGTTCGAAAAATAGGGGCTGCGGCTTCTGTAGTTCTGCAATATAATGGGAATATTCAGGGTCGCCAACAGATTTGTCCCCTCGTGATCCCAGCGGGCGATGATGGCGTCGGCTTTCCATTCTTTGGCCCATCGTATAATCCCCTCTTTACCGTATAATGTCTTGTAATAGGAAGGCAAACGGTAAAATATCCACGGACCGTGTTCCTTGGAATATTGAATCAGACCGCGCAACAACCGGCGACTGAATTCGCTGGAATAATCGATGAGAAGCAAAACTTTAATCATAATACGAGATGCTTTTCGTTCAAAAAGAAAACGGAATGTTTCCCGACACAATTGCAGAAGAGAAAACCTC
Source organism: Proteiniphilum sp. (assembly GCA_041820645.1). Classification (GTDB taxonomy): domain Bacteria; phylum Bacteroidota; class Bacteroidia; order Bacteroidales; family Dysgonomonadaceae; genus JBGYGP01. Next base: position 2,251 of record JBGYGP010000032.1, read on the forward strand.
CGATGCCTACATGAAAAAAAAACTTCCTGCCCTGCAAAGGTACATTATTTTCTTTTTACAAACGCGGTGTTGTCTCTTAAAAAAAATCGACACATTCCTCTCCGGTTTTTTGTCTTTTGATTTTTTTTGAAATCGGAACCGTTCTGTCGGTCATTAAAACCGCTCTACCGGTCATTAAAATCGCTCTGTCTGTCGTTAAAACCGCCCTGTATTTCATTAAAACCGTTCTATCTGTCGTTAAAACCGCCCTGCCGGTCATTAGAACCGCTCTGCCGGTCATTAAAACTGCCCTGCCGGTCATTAAAACCACTCTGTCTGTCGTTAAAACC
>JBGYGP010000033.1:0-5713 GCA_041820645.1 Proteiniphilum sp.
AAAAATAGGAAAAATACTCAAAAGCTGCCTTTATTTATGATTTTTTTTGGAGGCTTTTGAAACCTACAGACTCACCACTGAAGGCAACAAAGCTCTTCAACAAGGTGAAGTGCACCCCCAAAAGTTTTATGTCTAACTTTTTTGGGTGTATTTCATCTTTCTGCGTCGCAGCGGAGGCAAAATGTCATCCGTTGGGCTTGGCTGCAACGCAGCGGAGGCAAACCGCTTTCTTTTTGCCTTTTCTGCTTCGCAGCCGAAGCAAAATGTTACCCGTTGGGCTCGGCTGCAACGCAGCGGAGACGAATTGCTTTCTTTTTGCCTTTTCTGCTTCGCAGCGGAGGCAAAATGTCATCCGTTGGGATCGGCTGCTTCGCAGCCGGAGGCAAAATAATATTGCTCCATTCCCGGCAAATAGATTTCTTTATTGCAAATAATCACGCTATCTTTGCAAAAAAGTATCTGCCACGATAACAAATCGGGTGACAGGAAATGTATTGAGAGATAGGGTCTGGCGCGTAAAAGCATTGAACGCCCTGTCTTCCGGCCATTAGGATTCGAAACCGGAGAATGCGGCACACGATGAACAGAGGCTGCGCTCTTCCGGAATATCGTATGTGAAAGAGTATAAGAAGGAGTGCGATTTTGTCGCCCCGAAAAACAATAGAATAAACAACTCATTTATTTTCTGATGAAAAACAATAATTTTTGCGTCATCATGGCCGGCGGTATAGGGAGCCGGTTTTGGCCGTTAAGCAGAGTGGATTGTCCGAAACAGTTTGTGGACATACTGGGAATAGGGAAAACCTTTATACAGATGACGTATGAACGTTTTTCTCCGTTTATTCCGGCAGAAAATTTTATCGTCGTTACCGGGAAAAACTACAAAGAGCTGACGCTGCAGCAGCTGCCCGAAATAAAAGAGTCGCAAATTTTGTCGGAGCCGGCACGCAGAAACACAGCCCCCTGCCTGGCCTACGCCGCCTACAAAATTCGGGCGATAAACCCCGATGCGGTAATGGTGGTAACTCCGGCAGACCATCTGGTGCTGGATACCGCAAATTTTGCCGCTATCGTGAAAAAAAACCTCGCCTATGCGGCAAAACATCCTCACCTGCTTACTGTGGGCATTACCCCCACCTTCCCCTCGACCGGATACGGATACATTGAAAAATCTTCCGGAGAAGAGGATTTCGACAAAGTTGTCTCCTTCAAAGAGAAGCCCGACTACGAGACAGCCTGCCGGTTTATCCGGGCGAAAAACTTTCTTTGGAATTCGGGAATGTTTACATGGTCGGTAAAGACAATTATCGACGCCATGCAGCAGTTTGTCCCCGACATCGCGCAAGCTTTCGACAACCTTTCTTCCGTGTACGGAAGCCAGGCCGAACAGGAAGCGGTGGACAAGAGCTACCTCGAGTGCCGGAGCATCTCGATTGATTACGCCATCATGGAGAAATCGGACAAAGTGTATGTAACGCGAGGAGACTTCGGGTGGAGCGATCTGGGTACCTGGACCTCCCTCTACGAACAACACCCCAAAGATGCCGCAAACAACGCGGTGGCCGCTCCCCGTCGATACGTCGGAAATGCTCAAAACTGCATGATAAAGGAGCTGAACAACGAAAAACTGGTCGTGGTGGACAGCGTAGAAAATCTTTTGGTAGTAGATACCGAAGACGTGCTGCTCATCTGTCCGCGAAACGATGAAACTCATGTGAAAAAATTGATCGAAGCGGTTACCTCCCAACACGAACAATTCAAATAACCGGATATCCGGAAACAAAACAGACCATATCTCTCCCGAAAGCATGAAACGAGACAAACTGTTGTTACTTCCGTTCCTTCTTGTTACCGCTGTCTATCTTACCGCGATGTACTATTCGGTGCGTCAGGTCAAGTTGGTATGCAAACCGCTCCTGGTTGCAACCCTGCTGCTTTGGTTCCTGTCTTATACGCAGCACAATACAACCCCGATAAAAAAGGAGAACCTATTTGCCGTCTTTGCCCTCCTCTTCTGCATGTTGGGAGATACATTTCTGATGTTCAACAGCCCGGGTCACCTGTTTTTCCTGCTCGGACTATCCTCGTTTCTGGCAGGACACCTCTTTTTCATCGTTGTCTTTGCACGGATAAAAGGCCTCGAAAAACTTCCCTTCCGGTGGTATTATACTGCCTTGCCCCCGATTTATTTCATCATGCTCACCGGAACCATCGCTCCTGCCTCCGGAACGGTTGCGATACCCGTCGTCATGTACGCCGCAGCCATTACCGCCATGCTTGTCTTTGCCCTTCATTTAATCCCGGTAAAGAGAAGCGGTGCAACAATTGCAGCAGGAGCAACGCTCTTCGTAATATCCGACTCGTTCATTGCCATCGACAAATTTGTAACGCCGATACCCCAAAACCACTGGTTTGTGATGCTAACCTATCTTCCCGCTCTCTTTCTGATTACTTTCGGCCTCGGCAACTACTTTCGCGATAAGGCAACGGGAGAAAAATTATTTTTTAACAAAAAAAAATGATTCCCCGATGCAACATTTTCGGTTTTTTTCATCTATAAGATATAACATGTCTAAAGATTCGAAACTAAAAATTGATTATCTATGAAAAAAATTGTCTTTACAACGTATGCTAAAATCATTGCCTGGCTTCTGAGCATACTGGGAGTTGCAAACTCCTGCGACAAATTTACGCCTGAGGTGTAGGTGGAATACGGTGTCCCCTCGGCCGATTTCATCGTGAGGGGAAAAGTGGTAGATGCCCGATCGCAAAAACCGATAAAAGACATTCGGATAATACGCAAAGCCCGTTACACTTCGGCCGGCGATACCGTAAAAACCAATGCCAACGGAGAATATGAATTGAGATTTACCGAGTTTCCGGGCATCGACCACAAAATATTTGCGGAAGACCTGGATGGATTGAATAACGGGGGAATTTACGCCCCGGACTCCCTCGTTGTAAACTCGTCGCAAATGAAAAAGATAAAAAAAGGAGACGGCAAATGGTTTGAAGGCCCCTTCGAAAAAAACGACGCCCATTTTAAACTGAGCCACGGCGTTGTTGCCGAATACGGCGTGCCGAGCACAACATACAAAAAATAGGAGGAAAAAATGAAACGAACACTTCTTTCACTATACGGAAAGGCAATTCAATCCGTGCTTGCCTTCATCGGGATTATCGTTACCTCATGCGTTGAATACGGTTCACCGTACGCCGAATTCATAATAAAAGGAAAAGTAACCGACAAAACATCGCATCAACCGATCCGCGACATAAACATCGTTTATAAATTGCCCGGCTCGAAGCGTGGAATCGATACCGTAAAAACCGATGCAAACGGAGAATACACACTGAAAACCGATTGGATTGTCAAAGAGGCATGGCTTTATGCCGAAGATACGGACGGAGAACAAAACGGCGGGCAATACGCCCCCGACTCCCTGCGCATGAGCGATTTTTATCTCAAACAAACCCGAAAAGGAGACGGCAGATGGTTTGAGGGCACATTCGAAAAAAACGATGTCGATTTCTCATTAAGAATATCAACGATAATTGGGCCAAAGCCAATGTACGGCGTCATCAGCACCGAATTTAAAGAAAAATGAAAAAACGTTTTCTTACCCTTTACGATAAAATAATTCTTGCCGCGCTTTTGGGTTTCCTTTCGCTTTTGGGCTGCGCGCGAAAGTCGTATCCTCCCCAAAGGCAGGAACAGGCCGAATCGAAAACCGATTCGACGAAAAATGCCGATACATTGCGCATCATAAAAGACAATTTCGATACGCGCCCGGTTGCCATGTATGGGGTGAGGCCTACCCGGAATATCAAATAAATATGTGTCATGACATCAAAAAAACAACTCATTCTCTCGCTCTTTCAGCAACACAAAAACACCCAGGCCAAACTCCACGAACTCACCTATCTGTTTTGGGAATGCACCTTGCGTTGCAACTTCAATTGCATCCATTGCGGAAGCGATTGCCAAAAAGAAAACCGGATTCCGGATATGCCCAAAGAAGATTTTTTAAAAATCCTCTCCGATATTCGTCCGCATGTAAACCCTCACAAAACCATGATCGTGATTACGGGCGGCGAACCCCTGGTACGCAAAGATCTGGAGGAAATAGGACGCGAAATATACGAAATGGAATATCCCTGGGGATTTGTAACTAACGGATGGGGGCTGTCGCAAGAACGCCTTACCGCCCTTCTCGATGCCGGATTGCGCTCCGTTACAATCAGCCTCGACGGATACACCGAAGAGTCGCACGAATGGTTTCGCGGCAAAAAAGGAGCCTGGTTGAGAGCCCTCAATGCCATTTCGCGCGTAGCATCGACACCCGATCTGGTGTACGACGTAGTTACCTGCGTAAACAAAAAAAATATCGGCGACCTGGAAAAACTGAAATCAATGCTCATTTCGCTCAACGTGAAACATTGGCGGCTCTTCACCGTTTTTCCGAAAGGAAGAGCCAAAAACAACCCGCTACTCAAACTATCGACCGGAGAATTTGTGCGGATGATGGACTTTATTCGCGACACACGCCGCGAAGGACAAATAAAAGCCAGTTACGGATGCGAAGGTTATCTGGACGATTACGAAATGGAAGTGCGCGACACTCCCTTCTTCTGTCAGGCAGGCGTAAACATCGGTTCGGTGCTGGCAAACGGCGACATCAGCGCCTGCCCGAGTTTGCGCGGCGATTACATACAGGGAAATATCTACAAAGATGATTTCTGGACTGTTTGGAACACCCGTTATCAGGTAATGCGCAACCGAAGCTGGACAAAAACCGGAAAATGCGCTTCCTGCAAATCCTACAAATATTGTCAGGGAAACGGGTTGCACCTGCGCGACGAAAAAACGGGCGAACTTCTCCATTGCCACCTCGAAATGATGGGAAAAAAATAAATTCCGTGATACTTCCCGAAATCAACGGCTGAGGTTATTGCCGTTTTCCCACGTATTTCCCAAATCCGGAGTTGCTGCCGTTGGGGAATACGGCCGTTATCGAGGCACGGAGCGCTTCATTGCGCCATCCCGCCCAATATCGGCACAACGCTAAAAGTTTGTATAGATAATGTCGAGTTTTAGTTTTTCGGAACTTTTGTCGATTTTAGCGGCTGACGGCATCATTTTGTTGTAAATGTTTGTAACCGTTTTTGTGGTATTGCCATATTGGTCGGTCGCAAAAGTTGCATCTATGGGAACCAGGTAATAAGTCAAGTCGAAAGCGCCCTCCTTTATTTTGTTGTAATGATTGATCATCGCCGCTATGTTGCCGAAACTGTAAGAATAGCTGGTTGAACTGAAAGCGGCGATGTAGCTTGTGATGTTGTCCGGCAGTTTTCGCTTTTCGAAGAAACCGCTCAACGAATCTTTGTTGATAAGCAACAAATAGCTCGGCGGATTAAGTTTTACGGTAACTTCTTGGTGTGGGTCGGGCATTGCATAAACGGTCAGTCCGGCTTGGTTGAGAGCCATTGTCGAAAGCTTGTTGTAAATGGTTGAGATAGGGAAAGTCAATTCCGTATATACGCCGGCGGGGCTTTTCACAAACGTAGCGTCGCTGCTGCTCATGATTACCGCATTGTCGTTTTCCACGTTGTTTATTTGGGTAACTTCGGGTGTGATATTGAGTCTGATGGAGTCGGTTCTCACCGTGTCGGTTTTGGACGAAGAGCCGCCTATGTCGTTGTAGCTGTATTT
>JBGYGP010000034.1:0-9955 GCA_041820645.1 Proteiniphilum sp.
GCATATTTTTCAATGTTATTTTCTCCTCCTTTATTTCGTTTTCGCCCACGATAGCTACAAAGGGGATGCGGTTGTTATCGGCATAGGACATCTGTTTTTTCATTTTTGCCGCTTCGGGATAAATCTCGCAGCAGATGCCCGAACGACGTAGTTGCATAACAACGGGTTGAAGGTAATCCTGCTCTTTTTCTCCGAAATTAACGAATAGGACATCGGAGGCATGCGTGGCTGTTTTCGGGAAAAGATCGAGGTGATGGAGTACATCGTAAATGCGGTCGGCACCAAACGAGATGCCTACACCCGATACGCCGGGGAGCCCGAAGATACCCGTCAGATTGTCGTAACGTCCGCCGCCCGTAATGCTTCCGATTTCGGTGTCGAGGGCTTTCACTTCGATGATAGCTCCGGTATAGTAGTTGAGCCCGCGGGCAAGGGTAAGGTCGAGTTCTACTTGATTCCGAAGTCCCGACAAGCCGATTTTGTCAAAAATAAATTCCATCTCTTCGATACCTTTCGTCCCGGTTTCGGATTGGGCAAGCTCGTGGCGCAACGTATCCAGTTTTTCCTTTGTACTGCCGTTTAGCAGGATAATCGGTTGCAGTTTGCTGACCGCCTCCGGAGAAATTCCTTTTTGTGCCAGCTCTTCGTTTACCTTTTCCAGTCCTATCTTTTCCAGTTTGTCTATGGCCACCGTGATGTCGGTAATTTTATCGGCTTCGCCGATGATTTCGGCAATGCCCGAGAGAATTTTGCGGTTATTGATTTTTATGCAGACACGGATGCCGAAGCGTGAAAATATTTCGTCAATAATCTGTAACAGTTCTACCTCGTTGAATAGCGAGTCCGAACCCACCACATCGGCATCGCACTGGAAAAACTCGCGGTAACGCCCTTTTTGCGGACGGTCGGCACGCCATACGGGTTGAATCTGGTAGCGTTTGAACGGGAATGTAATTTCGTTGCGATGCATCACTACATAGCGCGCAAAAGGCACGGTAAGGTCGTATCGGAGGCCTTTTTCCGAAATCTTATTGGCTGTCTTCGCCGGATTGGCTTCAGCGAGGTCACTGGCATCGATGGCCGAAAGAAAATCGCCGGAATTGAGTACCTTAAACAGCAGTTTATCGCCTTCCTCGCCGTATTTCCCCATGAGCGTAGAGAGGTTTTCCATTGCGGGTGTTTCAATCTGGCGAAAGCCGTAGAGGCGATACACCTCTTTGATGGTGTCGAAAATATAGTTGCGTTTCGCCATCTCTTCGGGCGAAAAATCACGCGTTCCTTTGGGTATGGAGGGCTTTTGCATCGTTGTTTGAGTGTTGTGTAATTGCGACACAAAATTACATGAAAATCCACCTACTTCCAAGCGGTTGCGATAAAAATAGAGCCTTCCGTTTTTCTGAAGCCGCCATACCCTACCCGCAGCACGAATAGTGCTTCTATATCGATAAACTCCGGCAATTGTAATGGAAGAATGGGAGGAAAGAGAGAAAAAGGGATTCATAGAGGAAAGATTGCGAAATAAATAATAAAATCCCTTTTTCCGAGTTAATAATAAAACAGATGAAAGGGAGATATTGTATCGGTATTTTTGCGATGCTCGGCATAGCGTTTTGTTTCGGTTGTTCTACAAAGAAGAATACCGCGGCAACGCGTGCCTTTCACGAACTCACTACCCGGTACAACGTCTATTTCAATGCCGAAGAGTCTTACAACGAAGCCTTAAAGAATATTTTCGAAAATACAAAAGACAATTACAACGAGTTGTTACCGATGTTTCTCAACAGTTCGAACCCCGAAGATACTGTCGTGAAAAAACAAATGGGCGGCGCATTTGACCGGGTCGTCGAAAAAACCGCCAAAGCCATCGACGAACATTCCATTTCTGTAAAACCGGTCAGAGACAGAGATAAAATCAACTCTCAAGAATATCGGGATTGGCTTCGCCAAAACGAGTTCAACCCCTTCATCGACCGTGCATGGTTATTGATGGGCAAAGCGTATGTGCAAAACAAAGATTATATTGAGGCTATTGCCGTTTTTGAACAAACCGCACGCTTGTTTGGTTACGATATCGACGTGGTTTCCGAAGCGCAGATCTGGATGATGCGCGCCTATACTGAAATGGGATGGTATTCCGATGCAGAGTCGCTCTCCTTAACTCTAAAAGCCAGAAATTTGCCGAAAGATTTAAAACAAATGTTTTCCGAATTCTACACATTCCTGCTCCTCAGGCAAAAACATTTTCAACAGGCGGTGCCTTTTCTGAAAGAAACCATCGTCAACAACAAGGGCATACAGAAAAAAAGGCTTCAATTCCTATTGGGACAGATTTATACGGAACTCGGAGAGAAAAACAACGCCTACCGAGCCTTTGAATCGGTGAAAGGGATAAATACGCCTTACGATATGGTCTTCCATGCCTTGATGGCGCAAGCGAAAGTTTCGAGCGAAAACACCGGAGAGACCATCAACCACCTGAAAAAAATCTCCAAAAACAACAAAAACAACAATTACCTTGACCAAATCTACATTGCAATCGGCGATATTTATCTCCGTCAAAACAACTCTGAAAAGGCTGTTGAAAATTACCTCCTCGCGGAGAAACACAGTTCTCATGACGCTTCCCGAAAAGCATTGGCGCAGATAGCCCTCGCCGATATTTATTTTGACCGAAAAGAGTTTGTAAAAGCCGAACCAAAATATTCCGAAGCGCTATCGGCGCTGCCCCGGAACGATAAAAACTATCCGAAGGTGGAGTTTCGTTCCTTCGCGCTCAAAGAACTCACGCCTCATCTTCTGGATATACAAATGCAGGATAGCCTGCTCCATTTAGCCCGGCTGCCTCGTCAAGAACAGCTGGATATCATCGATAAACACATTCGGGAATTGAAGAAGAAAAAAAAGGAAGAATCCCAAAACGCCGAACGAAACGCCTATCTTGCTCAACAACAAACAAACTACCCCATTCTGAACGAACAACAACCTTCCGTTGCCGAATCGATGGTCTCGACGGCAAACAACGGAGGCGGCGAAGCGGAATTTTATTTCTACAACCCGCAACTCGTTGCGCAAGGCAAAAACGAGTTCCGAAGACATTGGGGAAACCGTCCGCTACAAGACAATTGGCGATTGGCGGATGGAGTAAATGCGGTACGGTTGACATCGGAGCAGACATCCGATTCCACAGCTCGACAACTTGTGCAAAAAACCGAAATATCCGCCGGCCTATACGATCCGGAATATTATTTACAACAACTCCCTCTTTCTGACGAAGCAAAAACCGAATCCCATCAAATCATCGACAAAGCATTATTAGAAGGCGGCCTTTCGGCAAAAAACACGTTGGAAGATTCGGATTACGCGCTGCAGCTTTTTTTGCGTCACCTCAACGATTATCCGAAAAGCAAAAACAGAATGGAGGTTTATTATCAACTTTTCCAATTATATTCGAAAACGGGCAATCATACGATAGCACAAAGTTACAAAGCCAAAATCATTGCCGAATATCCGAAAAGCGACTACGCCGCCACCATGTCGGACCCCTTTTACGAAACATCCATTGCCCGTTTTGCCCAGTCTCAGGATTCTCTTTATCAAGATACTTATCAGGCTTACAGCGACGGGAAACCCGAAAAAGTGCATGAAAACTACAATGTGGCGAAGAAATTCTATCGAAACGGCAACCTGATGCCCAAGTTCATGCTTCTAAACGCTTTGGCTTTTGCCCAACAAGGCGATGAGAAGAATCTGAAACCGGCGTTGGAGGAACTTGTCGGCGAAAGCAAGGAAACCGGTGAGTCGCAATTGGCACAAAACATATTAACCGGTTTGTCGGAAGGAAAAACCCTCGCAATAAACGCCTCCGTACTGTCGCAAATCAACGGTCAAAACTACCGTGAGAACAATGTTGTACGAGCCGATACAATTCGTTTCGGCAACGAAAAACATGTTCCTCACTCCTACTTGCTGCTTTTTCAGGGGAATATAAGAAGAAACGATTTACTTTTCTCGGTCTCCGATTTTAATTTTTCCCGATTCAAGACACGCACATTCTCAACCGATTTCTTAAAAATTTCACCTTTCGAAGCAATTCAAATCGGGACGTTCGAGTCGTTTGACGAGGCCAATCTTTATGCGCAAATCATCGCCTCCGACTCGGCTTTTAAAGAAAGCGCCGCCTCCGGAATCGTTCCGCTTGTGATTTCCGATACCAATCTGAAATTGCTTTACGGCTCCAAAACAATCAACGAATACATCGATTTTTACAACCTGGAATTGCGTACGCAAGCGTCGGATTTGCAGGAAGAAAAGAACAATTTCGTCAAAACCGAGCCCTCCGAACCCCAAAAAGAACTATCTTTGGAAACGGAAACCGGCAAACAGCCTCAAATACAAATTGAAGAGAAAAAAACGGCAAACCCTGTTCAACTACAAACAGAGCCGCGCCTTTCTATCGAAGAGCAGAAATCGAAACTGGAAAGCAAAGCCGTAGAAGCCCTCCGGCAAGAAAATCGGGACGAAAAATCGCAGAACAGAAACGACCTTTTGAAACAACGAGAGCAAGAACGCCAAGAGCGGCTCAAACAACGCGAAAAAGAGCTTAAAGAGCGGGAAAAAGCGAGAAAGGAGGAGCTGAAACAACGTGAAATCGAACGTAAACAGAAACTAAAAGAGCAGGAAAAACTGCGGAAAGAAAAATTAAAGGAACGCGAACGATTGCTTCGCCAACAAAGATAAAAAAACGGGAAAATGAAAATCGTATTTGCAACCAACAACAAACATAAATTAGAGGAAATCAGAAAAATTACTGAAGGGAAAATAGAGATTCTGAGCCTGTCGGACATCCATTGTCGTGAAGAAATTCCCGAAACGGGGAACACACTTCAGGAAAACGCCTTACAAAAAGCCCTGTTCGTAAAAGAAAAATTCGGATTCGATTGTTTTGCCGACGATACCGGCCTTGAAGTGGATACGCTCGATAACGCCCCCGGAGTCTATTCGGCGCGATACGCCGGCAATCAATGCAATCCGCAGGACAATATGGATAAACTTTTGTCCGAAATGCAGTCGGCTACCAATCGAAAAGCTCAATTCAGAACCGTGATAGCGCTTATCCTCAACCAAAAAGAGTATTATTTTGAGGGCAAAATCAGGGGCGAAATCATTTCCGATAAGCGCGGTTCTGCCGGATTCGGCTACGACCCTGTTTTTATGCCCGAAGGATATGATAAAACATTTGCGGAGCTCGGCGAAGAGGAGAAAAACAAGATCAGCCACCGCGCGATAGCGACAAACAAACTAATCGGTTTTTTATTGTCGATTTAGTTTTTTATCTTTGAAAATCGAATTCCAATAAACTTGAAACATTATGTCATCCGTTATCCATGTAGGCATTATAGGCTACGGCCTGTCGGGAAGGGTTTTTCACGCTCCCTTTATCCATGTTGTGGAAGGTTTTGAGCTTTCCAAGATAAGCACGTCGAACCCCGACAGAGTTTATCAAATCAAAAAAAAATACCCCACAGCTACTGTCGTTCCCGATGCGTGGGGTATCATCAACGATTCCGGAATTGATTTGGTAATTGTTACTTCACCCAATACCGACCATTTTACGTGGGCTAAAGCGGCATTGTCGGCAGGAAAACACGTAGTGGTGGAAAAACCCTTTACCGTTACCGTTGCCGAAGCCGATGAACTTATCCGGCTTGCGAAACAACAGAAAAAAGTACTCTCTGTTTACCACAACCGCCGTTTCACAAGCGATACCAAAACAGTAAAGAAATTGTTGGATTCGGGAATCTTGGGAGAAATTGTCGATTACGAAACCCATTTCGACCGCTACCGTCTTGATCCTCGACCCAATGGAGCTTGGCGCGAAGAGTCGCTTCCGGGTTCGGGTATTTTCTACGATTTAGGTTCACACCTCATCGACCAGTCGCTCTGGTTTTTCGGTATGCCCCAAGCGGTAACGGCAGAGATAAGTACGCGGCGTCCGTGGGCAAGAGCCGACGACTATTTCGACCTGCGCTTGCACTATCCTTCCTTTACGGCAACGCTTAAATCGGGCATGCTCTGTAAAATACCCGGGCCAACCTATCAACTGCACGGAATGAACGGCTCCTTTGTAAAATACGGGCTTGATGTGCAAGAAGCCACCCTCAATGGGGGAGCTATGCCGCAAGGCGACAATTGGGGGGCAGAACCTGAAAATCTGCATGGAACGCTCAACATAGAATACAAAGGCATAAAGATTAGAGGGAGGGTGGAAAGCGAACACGGCGATTATCGCGATTATTTTATCAATCTGAGAGACTCCATTCGGGGAGAAGCCGAACTTATGGTAAAAGCCGAAGAAGCCCGCGAAGTAATAAGGATTATCGAACTTGCTCTCCAAAGCCATCGAGAAAAGAAAACCATCCGAATTTAATCCACACAAAAAAGAAGAGTCTCAAAACTATTTTTTCAAGTACGAAACGACTCTGGTGTTTCGAAAAAAATGCGGGCAGTCGGGCACGTTTTTCGTTTTCCAAGCCCTCTCATTAGTCCCCAAGTTCCCGCAACCGCTCTGGGAGTTCTCAATTTGGTTACCGGAAGGCTTACATTTAAGTGAAGAGGTTTGCATAAACCCATCGTTGGCGGAATTTAACCCATATTCAGCGTTAGAAACAAATGTGATTGAACGATCCGATTAATAAATTTCGTTTTCTCCCTTCCGTACATGTACGGATGTTAGAAAATATTGTTTTCTCTCTTCCGTACACGCGAGGATGTTAAAAAACGCCGTTTTCTCCCTTCCGTACATGTACGGATGTTAGAAAATATTGTTTTCTCCTTTCCGTACACGCAAGGATGTTAAAAAACGCCGTTTTCTCCCTTCCGTACACGATGCCTTCGGTTTTTTGCTTCGCAAAAAAAGACAACAGCAAACAACAATTAAACGATTAAACGGTTCAATAATTCATATTAGGAACTATTACAGATAATCATTTGCTTTAATCAGTAATAATGTAAAACTGGATTTCGGGATGAAAACCGGCAGCACACCGGGGCGCTACAATCCGAGTACAAAAAAAATAACATTTAATGATTATACCAACATTTCCAGTGAAACCTTGAAAGAAAAGCTTTTTCACGCATGCAGGATGCCTATTATCCCGGCGGTATCGCGAAGTAGAGAGTAGAGGTTGAGAACAGCTTTTCGATATCAATCAATTTCCGAAAACAGAAGCTTACTGCATTCAAAAAGGCCGGTTAAAAGATAAAAAACCGTGTAAACTGTGGTGCTGTACAGAAAAAGCGGAGACACGGCAGGCATGACGGACAGGGAATGATGTCATTTTGGACAAAGGCGCAGGTATGCGCCTTTGCTCCCCAACTTTTGCATGAAGGAAGCGGAAAAAGAGATTGACTCATAGCGGGAAAATAAGACCGAAAAAACATTCTATCAAAACAGATGCTTGTGCCAAAGTTACGGTTATTAGGAATTATTTCGCTAACTTTGCCTCTGTTTTTGTTTTCAACATGTTCAAAGAATTAATAATCCTTGTGCTGCAACTGATTGCCACTCCTGCAAAAGGCTGGATGTCGGTCAACGAAAAAGAGGAAACGGAAGATCTCTTTCATGCCCGTTTTCTCCATCCTCTTTTCGGATTAATCGGAGCTTCCGCCCTCATCGGCGGTCTTTGGCTATCTCCCGAAGGGAATCTGCAAACAGCTGTCAAAGAGATGATAATAGCAGTAGTATCGGTCTTCGGCGGATATTTTATCGCGGCCTATCTGCTCAATGACTCGGCTCCCCGATTCGGATTGGTAAAAAGCCTTTTCGTACAGAAAAGATTTACCGGATACGCTTCGGTAGCGGTCTATTTGCTCTTCGGCATCATGCCTTTGCTTCGTAGTGTCCCCATATTGTGGTTGTTTGCATTCTATACCTTCTATATCGTTTACGAAGGAGCAAGGGTTTACTACGAAATCGAAGACAACAGACGAACGACATTTTCCGCAGTCGCTTCGGCAATTATCTTATTGCCGCCTGTTCTTATCGAAGCCATCCTTTCTTTGATCATTTAATAAAAATTTTTTCGCGAAATCATCGCATCCTCTTATATGAAACAAAATCCCATCAACATAAAAAACAAACGCGCCGCATTCGATTACGAACTGCTCGACACCTATACGGCAGGCATTGTGCTCACCGGAACGGAAATCAAATCGATCCGATTGGGAAAGGCAAGCCTCGTGGATACCTATTGCCTGTTTGAAAAAGGCGAGCTTTGGGTGCGCAACATACACATCGCCGAGTATTTCTACGGCACATACAACAACCACGCCGCACGTCGCGACCGCAAACTGCTTCTAAATCGCAACGAACTGCGCAAACTCACCCGCGCAACAAAAGAAACGGGTTTCACCATCGTCCCCACCCGACTGTTTATCAACGACAAAGGATTAGCAAAACTGGTCATCGCCGTAGCAAAAGGGAAAAAACAGTACGACAAACGACAGTCGCTGAAAGAAAAAGAAGACAAGCGTTCGATGGACAGGATGTTTAAAAAATAAAAAACCTGTCGGCCGGCATTCTAATCCAAATTGTAACCCCTTTTCTTCCCCTCTCTCCACGATGAATCTTACAAAACAGATCCTGTTTTCCTCCTTCAAAAAATCGGCACACACTTCGGCATGGCTTTTAAAAATCATTCTCCCCATATCGCTGCTGGTGCGTCTCCTCGACTATTGGGGCGTTCTCACTTGGCTGGCTCACTATATGAATCCGGTTTTTATATACTTGGGTTTGCCCGGAAGCACCGCCATCGTATTCATCACGAGCATTTTTTTGCCACTGTATGCGCCGCTTGCCATTATTGCCTCCATGAACATCACGCTACGCGAACTCACTATCCTGGCGCTCATGTGTCAAACAGCACACAACCTGCCGGTAGAGAGCGCCATTCAAGCTCAAACCGGCGCTTCGTTCCTGAAAATGTCGATACTCCGCGTAACAGTGAGTCTGGCAATCGCCATCGTTCTCAACCTTATTTTGCCGAAAGAGATGGGAATGCCTCTTTTTTCCCCGACCTCAATCGAAACGATAAACTCCATACCCGAAGTGCTGGTAGCGTGGCTCAAAAGCAGCCTGCAGATAGGACTGCTCATCCTGGCTATCGTTTTCGGGCTGAATGTTTTATACCAATTCCTCCTGCGACGCAAACTAATCGACAAACTGAGCCGAAGCGTCTCACCCCTGCTCCGCTTTTTCGGGTTGCCCGAAAACACAGCCTTCCTCTGGCTTATCGGATACATCGTGGGATTGGCTTACGGAGGGGCTCTGATGAAAGAACAGATGAAAGACGGACGCGTTTCGAAATCCGATGCCGAAACACTCAACTACCATTTAGCCGTTTCGCACTCGGTTCTCGAAGACAACCTGCTGTTTGTCGCACTCGGCGTCTCATTCGGATGGATTTTGAGCGTAAGGCTCGCCGTAGCATGGATAGCGGTCTGGACAAAACATCTTCTGACGGGAAAAAGTTATAAATCGCTCAAAAAAAACGCATAATGAATCGAAAACGGATAATAATCTTGCTGTTTGCCTCTGTTTCTCTGGTCTCAAACGCACAGAAACTCTCTTTCAAAAAAGACGGTACATTTAAAATAGTTCAGTTTACCGATATGCACTACGTGCACGCCAACCCAAAAGCAGACACCACACTGCTGCTCATCGCGAGCGTGCTCGACACCGAAAAGCCCGATATGGTAATTTTTACCGGCGATATCGTAACCGGAAAACCGACACGCGAAGGATGGGAAACCGTTACAAAATTCGCTATCGACCGCAAAATTCCGTTCGCAGTAACGTTGGGAAATCACGATCACGAACAAGGAGTTACACGCGAAGAGATTGCCCGGCTGATTACCTCTTGTCCGTACAACCTCAACACGCTCGCTACACCCGGTA
>JBGYGP010000035.1:0-11526 GCA_041820645.1 Proteiniphilum sp.
CGGAGTAAGCACAGATTCGGGATGAAACTGAACGCCATGCACATCCAATACCCTGTGTCTCAGCGCCATGATTTTACCACTTTCATCGCATGCCGTAATTTGAAGGGTTTCGGGAAAATCTTTTTGTGAAACAATCCACGAATGATACCGACCTACATCTATTGTTCCGGGCAATGCGTCGAACAAAATATCTTTCGCTATAATTCGGATAGGAGTTTGCACGCCGTGATGAACTTCGGACGTGTTCTCGAGTTTAGCTCCAAAGGAAAGACCGATGGCCTGATGTCCCAGACAAACGCCCAAGATGCTCTTTTGCATAGCAAACCGCTTGATGAGGGGAAGCAGCAAACCAGCTTCTTCCGGAATTCCCGGGCCGGGAGAAAGAATGATTTTATCGTATTTCTCTACCTCTCCCAAATCAATTCTATCGTTTCGGATGACATCGATATCGTTATATCCCAACTCTTTTACCGCATGGTGTAGGTTGTAAGTAAATGAATCGTAATTGTCGAAAATCAAAATTTTCATTGAATTCTACAAGTTTAGTTTTTTAATGAGACAGCCAAATCGATGGCTTTTTTTAGGGCGCTGAGTTTGTTGTTTACCTCTTGAAGCTCGTTTTCTTCTTTGCTTTGCACCACGACTCCGGCTCCGGCCTGATACCACAATTCGTTGTTTCGGCTCACAAACGTACGAATGGTAATTGCCTGGTTGATATTTCCATTGAAACCGATAAATCCGATGCAGCCACCGTAAGCACCACGGTTGTGTGTTTCTATTTCGGAGATAAGTTGCATGGCTTTTACCTTGGGAGCCCCCGAAAGGGTTCCGGCGGGGAATGTGTCGAAAAAGGCCTGAATCGAATTTACCCCTTCGTTTAAGATTCCGCTCACGCGCGAAACCAAATGAATGACGTGTGAATAGTATTGCGGTTCGCGGTAAAAATCGAGATTTACTTTGTGTGCGTTGCGACTCAGGTCGTTGCGAGCCAGATCTACCAACATAACATGTTCGGCCTTTTCTTTGGCGTCGGTAAGCAGCAGTTGCGCCGCTTTGGTATCTTCTTCATGATTACCTGTCCGTTTGGTTGTTCCCGCAATGGGGTCGATACTGATTTTTTCCCCTTGAATTTTGCAGTGCACCTCCGGTGATGAACCGAAAATACGGAATCCGCCGAAATCGAAATAAAAAAGATAGGGCGAGGGATTGATTGTCCGCAAAGCGCGATAAACCTTGAAATCGTCTCCCGAAAATTTTTGCGCAAATCTTCTCGAAAGCACAATCTGAAAAACATCGCCGCGCTTGCAATGCTCAATTCCCTTATTTACAAAAACTTTGTATTGCTCATCGGTAATGGTACTAGTTTCTTTTCCTTCGGTAAAAAAGTTGTAGGAAGCAAAGTTTCTTGCATTGATAAGGTTTTCCACCTCTTCTATTTGGTTTTCGCCTTCGTCTTCGAGCAATGCGACGAGTGTCAGTTCATCTTTGTCATGGTCTAAGATCAACAAGTATTTGTAGAGAATGTAGCGTAAATCGGGCGCATCGTTTCTACTTTCGGTACTTTCCTTGATATTGACATTTTCGGTGTACTTCACACAATTGAAAGTTGTGTATCCGAAAAGACCGCAATAATTCTTCCCTTCGCCGGAGATGTCGAATTTTCGAATGAATCCGTTGAGAGCGTCCGCTATATTGAAGTTTTCCGAGAGCATGCTCTTTTCTTCCTTTCCATCGGGAAAATTTTCGCTACATTCTCCCCTGTTGATGTCAATGTGCGCGATGGGGTTAAGCCCGATGTAGGAAGTACTGTTGTCGCTACCGTGATAATCGGAACTCTCCAGCAAAGCCGATTGAGGAAAGACATCGCGCACTTTCAGATAAAGACTTACCGGCGTATGTACATCGCCCAACATTTTTTTTGTAAATGTTTTAAATTGATAAACCATGGTTTTATGTCGTTATTTGATATTTAATTCTGAAAAATAGGTGGGCAGATCCTTATCTCCTCTTCCAGAGAGGGTTAGTACAACGATATCGGATGAATGAAACGCCTGTTTTTCGAGTGCTGCCAGCACATGTGCCGACTCCAAAGCAGGGATGATGCCTTCGAAACGGGTTAGCTCGTGAGCCGCCCGCAGAGCTTCATCGTCGTTGATGGCTACAACCCGTGCTCTACCGCTTTTTGCCAAATGAGCATGGATAGGCCCGATTCCCGGATAGTCGAGTCCGGCCGAAATGGAATAAGGTTCCGTAACCTGTCCGTCTTCGGTTTGCATGACCAACGTTTTGCTCCCATGTATAATTCCGATCGTACCCAATTGAATTGTGGCGGCCGATTCACCGCTGTGGATACCTTTTCCGCCGGCTTCGGCCAAAACTATTTTTACATGCGCATCGGTAAGAAAATGATATATTGTTCCTGCGGCATTGCTTCCGCCACCCAGACATGCGAAAAGGTAATCGGGCGCAGGCCGGCTCTCTTTTTCCATAAGTTGTTTTTTTATCTCTTCACTGATAACCGATTGCAAACGGGCTACCAAATCGGGATAGGGATGCGGGCCTACTGTGCTGCCGATAATGTAGTGCGTATCGGTGGGATTGGAACACCAATCGCGGATGGCTTCGTTGGTTGCGTCTTTGAGCGTCATATTTCCCGAGGTTACGGGAACCACCGTAGCCCCCAGCATTTGCATCTTCTTCACATTTACAGCCTGACGTTCCACATCGGTTTTTCCCATATATATGATACATTGCATTTGCATCAAGGCGCAAACCGTGGCGGTTGCCACGCCATGTTGCCCGGCTCCGGTCTCCGCAATGATGCGGGTTTTGCCCATCCGTCGAGCGATTAAGATTTGCCCGATGGTGTTGTTGATTTTATGTGCACCGGTGTGATTGAGGTCTTCTCTTTTCAGATAGACTTTGCATCCATGCTTTTGAGATAAATATTTTGAGAAGTACAGAGGAGACGGCCTGCCTACATAATCTTTGAGGAGTTGCCGAAACTCGTCTTTAAACGATGAACTATCGATGATTTCGGAATATTTTTCTTGTAACTCCGTAACACACTGATAAAGAATTTCCGGGATATATGCTCCGCCAAATTCTCCGTAAAACCCGTTTTTGTCCACTAAAAATTCTTGCATGTATTCTTCTTTGTTTTTAACGAAAAAAGCCTGTCGCAGGTGCGACAGGCTTTCTCTTGTTTATTTTTTCTTACAGATAGATATGACTGCTTCTCCTTACGACTCTATTCAGGTTGTAAGCGACGCCACCAATATTTATTTGCAAGTGTAAGATTCATTTTTTCTTGAAATTTTGACAAAAGTACTCTTTTGAAAATCATTCTCCAAATTTTTTCTCAATTTTAACACCATTTTCCGATTTTGTGTCATGGATACAAAGAGCAGATAAATGTTGCAAAAATGTTAAGATTCAGGGAATCCTTCATCATATTCTTAAAATCTACAACGAAAATTTCGGATAAATTACTAATTTTGCGGTGTATTCGATGAGTCGATATAGAACCCAATATCATTCGAGGCTTTCCACTCAACCAAATCATTTGTTCAGAACTTGCGTTCTTTCATTATAGATATAAAATTGAATTATCTTCATGGACCCTATTTATTTAATTATCGTATTTATTTTGTTGGCATTAGCTATACTCGATTTAACCGTCGGCGTTGCCAATGACGCTGTGAATTTTTTAAACTCAAGTATAGGATCCAAAGTTGCTCCTATGTGGGCCATTCTTACCGTGGCATCGCTTGGGGTTATGCTCGGGACATTGTTCTCGAGCGGAATGATGGAAATTGCCCGTAGCGGTGTTTTCCATCCCGAAATGTTTACCTTCCCCAACATCATGATGTTGTTTTTGGCGGTAATGCTTACGGACGTTATCTTGCTTGACATCTTCAACTCGCTGGGATTGCCTACCTCTACAACAGTTTCTTTGGTTTTCGAATTGTTGGGTGCGGCTGTTGCTGTGGCTCTGTTTATGATTGCCCAATCGGGCGGAGGGGAATTGGTACAATACATCAATACCGGAAAAGCTTTGGCTATTATCTCCGGCATTTTTGTATCGGTGGGGATTGCCTTTGTAGTAGGTTGTGTGGTTATGTATGTTTCTCGATTGATTTTCTCATTCAACTATAAAAAATCCTATAAATATTTCGGATCGCTTTGGTGCGGTCTCGCACTTACGGCAATTACTTATTTTATTGTTTTTAAAGGCCTTAAAGGTAGTCCGATTGTAGTTGACGACTTCATTACCTATCTGGAAAACAATACAATGCAGGCTTTGCTTATCGCTTTTATCGGTTGGACTGTTTTGATGGCTATCTTGCAATTTGTATTCCGGATTAATGTTCTTAAAATCATTGTTTTGACTGGAACTATGGCACTTGCACTCGCCTTTGCAAGCAATGATTTGGTCAACTTTATCGGTATTTTTATGGCCGGTTTGGAATCTTTTGATATTGCGAAAGAATTTACTGCTTCGGGCGGCACGTTGGAATCGTTGTATATGGATGCTCTGAACGGGCCTGTAAAAGCCGATGTGCGATTGTTGCTGGGATCAGGAGTTGTGATGGTTTTAGCCTTATGGTTTTCAAAAAAATCACGTTCGGTAACCGAAACTGAAGTGAATCTGGGACGTCAAAACGATGGAATAGAACGCTTTTCTTCCACACCGCTTTCGCGTTCGCTTGTGAGAGCTGCCGTGAATATGAACAAATCGATAACCAAGATTATGCCGAATACATGGTTGGAGAAAATTAACCGTCGGTTTCAAATACCTGAAGAGAAAGTTGACGACGGAGTTTCGTTTGATTTAATCCGTGCCTCGGTAAATCTAACCCTTTCAGCTTTGTTGATTTCTTTAGGCACATCATTAAAATTGCCTTTATCAACTACTTATGTTACATTTATGGTTGCGATGGGTTCTTCACTGGCTGACAGGGCTTGGGGACGGGAAAGCGCCGTGTACCGTATTACGGGAGTACTTACGGTGATTGGTGGTTGGTTTATTACCGCTTTGGTTGCGTTTACCATCGCATTACTTGTCGGATTGTTTTTAGCTTGGGGCGGAAAAATTGCGATTGGCGTTTCGTTGCTTTTAGTGGTTTATATCTTGATGAAATCGTCGAAATTCCACAAGAAGAGAAAACAAGCCGAAGCGGCCAGCACTCACCATCTTGAAGATGAGAACAGTATTGTGAAAGCGAGTACGCTCGAAGTAAAAGAGTCTATTACGAAGATGTTGACGATTTATCAGAACAATATTGACGGGCTTGCTCAGGAAAACCGTTCGTTACTGCATAAAATGAATGAGGAGGCCGACAGACTTTACAAATACTATAAAAACAAAAGAACTTATGAAGTGGTACCTACGATTCAGGCTATTTCTCAGACAGAGTTTGACATTGAACAAGACTACGTTCAGATTGTTGATTATACCTACGAGATATGCAAAGCGCTTCGGGTTATTACTGCCGCAAGTTCGCTCCATATCGAAAACAATCACAAAGGGCTTACCGAAGAACAGGAAATCGATTTGTATGATTTGAGCAGAAGTGTAATCGAAATGTACGAAACATTTATAGATGTCATTAATACTCGAAAATACGACGATTTCGAACTTACCGTACTTCGTTTCCGCGACGAAATTCTGGATAAATGCACAAAATATACCAAACGGCAAATTAAACGTGTGAAGGAAAGATTAACGGGAACGCGCAACAGTATTTTATTTCTGAACATTCTCAACGAAACGAAAAATATCGCTTTGCAATCGGGACGATTGATGAAATCGCAGAAAAATATGATTGTCAAGGCCAATCAAATTATACCTCAGGCCTTCACAAAGACATCCTAACAAAAAAGATTTTAACTCCCTCGCTGCCGCATGGCTTCAAAAATAAGTACGGCGGCGGATACCGATACATTGAGCGAATCAATTTTTCCCCGCATGGGGATTTTGATTCGCTTTTTGGCATTCTTGAGCCAGAAAGGCGTTAGTCCGTTGGCCTCCGTTCCCATCACGATAGCAGAAGGAGTGCGAAAATCGGTATTCTGATAAAATTCGGAAGCCTCCAGTTCTGCGGCGAAAGCGGTTATTTTATTGGCGTTGAGCCAAGCAAGTGCCTCTTCCGATGTACAAACGGCCGTTTGCACCGTAAAAAGTGCACCCACGCCGGAGCGGACTACATTGGGATTGTATAAATCGGTCTGCGGATCACACACAATAACGGCATCCACTGCCGCTGCATCGGCTGTGCGGAGAATTGCTCCCAAATTACCCGGTTTTTCCACTGTTTCCAAAATAACCACAAACGGACTTTTCGAGAGTTTTAATTCATCAAGTCTGTGCGGTTTCTGTTTCGCGATTGCTACAATTCCGTCGGAATTTTCCCGATAAGCAATTTTCCCGAAAACTTCCGGCGAAATATCGAAAATATTTCTTTCTGCTATGGGAATCAGCACGTTGGGATATTTTGTTTTTTCAAACATCTTCCTGCAAACGTACACCGACTCAACGAGGTAATTGCTTTGCAATGCCAGCGATAATTCGCGCGCACCTTCTATCACAAAAAGCCCTTGTTCTTTGCGCTCTTTGCTTTTCGAAAGTTTTACGATGTTTTTTACGGATGGATTTTGCAGACTTGTAATCATCGCTTTTGGGGAGGTTGCTTTACTGTTTTTTGGTGCTCTCTTTTTTCAAAAGAAATTGATCGATTACTTCTTTGAACGCTTCTTCCGAAAGTGCACCAACCGCAATTTGAGGGTTTTCGCCCATCGGGACAAAGATAAATGTGGGAATGCTTTGTACATTGAAGGAGGCAGCCAATTCCCGCTCCCGATCGACATCTATTTTGTAGATGTAAATCTCATCCCCGTATTCTTCGGCGAGGCTTTTTAGGATACGGTTTGTCGTGCGGCAAGGACCGCACCATTTCGCCCAAAAATCAATAATGGCAGGTTTGTCTCCTTTGTATTTCCATGTTTGCGGATTTTTCTCGTAATCGTGTACTTTTTCGATAAAATCGGCTTTGGTAATATCAATCGGCGTTGCAGCCTTTTTTACCGGTTCCGAAGCCTTTGTTGAGATAGTTAATGCTATTGCTGCGAATAAGAGGAATATTTTTTTCATTTTCTGTTGTTGAGTTTTAAAATCTTTGTTTATGACTTGTTTTCGTATCAGGTGTTTAAATCTTTTCCGACTAAGTTTTAAAACACAGTATTGTCTTTGTAGGAGATACTCCCGGGACGCATGATTCCAAACTCCCGCGCACGGACTTTATCGATTTTAAATTTCCAGATTTTCACATTGTTGATGGCCGGAGTGGAGTAAGTGAACGTCTTGTTGACGTATTGGCTCATGATGATATCCAAGGCTTTCGCTTTTTCTGAAAAATCTTCTTCAAACACAACCGTGCCTTCGCACACAACGCTGCCCGCTTTCACCCTGTAGCTGCAAGCCACATCGGGATGCTGACGGATAAGTTCGGGTGTGGTACAGAATGTGATGCACAGTTTCGGATTCTTTTCTATTGTACGAATTGAGCGCCCTTCCTGTGCCGAGTGAAGGTAGATGATATTGTCTTCGTAGCCGAAATTCATCGGCAAAACGTAGGGTGCTCCTTCTTCATCGGCCATTCCGACAAAACATATTTTGCATGCCCGAATGATGGCTTCTATCTGTTCTTTTTCTTCGACGGGAAAAGTTTTCATATCTTTTGAACGCTTTTGTGTAGGACAAACTTAGCAAAAAAGTACAAGGGATTGTTTTTGATTTTTACAAATTATCTGTTTTTATTTTGTCTTTTATGCCGTTTCTAAGAGCCGGTAATAAAAAAAGGAAAATCGATTCCGGGATTTTCCTTTTAATATAATGCGACAACGTCGATTCCTTTATTTCACCTTATCTACAATCGCTTTGAAAGCTTCGGGATGGTTCATTGCCAAATCGGCAAGAACTTTGCGGTTGATATCGATATTGTTTTTGTGCAAGGCTCCCATCAGGCGGGAATACGACATTCCGTTTTGACGGGCGGCAGCATTAATACGTTGAATCCATAGTGCGCGGAAGTTGCGTTTTTTGTTTTTTCGGTCGCGATAAGCGTAGGTTAGACCTTTTTCCCACGTGTTTTTGGCAACAGTCCACACATTTTTACGGGCGCCGATGTAACCTCTTGTAAGTTTTAAAACTTTCTTTCTTCTGTTGCGCGATGCAACATGATTTACTGATCTTGGCATAAATGTTACTTGTTTTTGGATGTCAGCGTTTTCGTTCTTGCGAAAATCTTTGGAGCATACATCCGGTTAATAAATCTTTTCCTAAAAAATGCGTTGAGGATTATTTCAATCCGAGCAATACTTTTACGTTGCTTTCGTCCACTTTATGAACAAGACCGGAGTGTGTCAGATTTCTCTTCTGCTTTTTGGTCTTTTTCGTCAAAATGTGACTTTTAAACGCATGCTTTCTTTTGATTTTTCCTGTTCCGGTAAGAGCGAATCTTTTTTTAGCACCGGAATTAGTCTTCATTTTTGGCATTTTGCTGTTTTCTTATTTGTTTGTAATTCTGTTTTTAGATAATCAACCCGATACCGTTTCTTCCCTGTTTATGGAAATAGGCGGTATCAAGATTGATTTTTTATGGGATACGGCTTCTCTAAACCGCATATTCTTAAATGTATAATGTCGGTTTTTTTATTTATTCCGACGAAAAGTGTGCAAAGGTATGAATTTTATTTTTAATATTCAAACAGAATTTGCATCTTTGAACAAAAAATGTTGCATTTAGTACTTGAATCTGCGAATTCACCTTTTTAGCGCAGCTACTTGGAAATAGGTGGATTTTCATGTAATTTTGCAACCTGATTTAAAAACAACTCAATTACGTTTTTTTTATGTTTGAAAATTTAAGCGAAAGACTCGAAAGGTCGTTTAAGATTCTTAAAGGAGAGGGAAAAATCACCGAGATAAACGTTGCAGAAACATTGAAAGATGTTCGTCGCGCCTTACTCGATGACGACGTAAACTACAAAACCGCCAAAGATTTTACCGAATCCGTAAAAGAAAAAGCTCTCGGACAAAATGTGCTCACAGCAGTAAAACCGGAGCAACTGATGGTAAAAATCGTTCACGACGAGTTGGCTTCGCTCATGGGCGGAACCGCTACCGATATCAATATCAAAGGCAATCCGGCAATTATCCTGATGTCCGGATTACAGGGTTCCGGTAAAACCACCTTCTCCGGGAAATTGGCAAACATGCTGAAAACCAAACGCGGTAAAAATCCGCTTCTGGTAGCGGGCGACGTTTACCGTCCGGCAGCTATCCGGCAATTAAAAATCTTAGGTGAACAAATAGGGATTTCGGTTTATGCCGAAGAAGAAAATAAAAATCCGGTAAAAATAGCTCAAAACGCCATTCAATACGCCAAACAGCATGGCAAAGACCTCATCATCATCGATACTGCGGGACGTCTGGCTGTTGATGAGGCGATGATGACCGAAATTACAGCCATCAAAAACGCTGTAAAACCGCAAGAGATTTTGTTTGTGGTAGATGCCATGACCGGACAAGACGCTGTAAATACGGCGAAAGAGTTCAATAACCGATTGAATTTCGACGGAGTCGTACTCACCAAACTCGACGGTGATACTCGCGGGGGGGCGGCGCTTTCCATACGTTCGGTGGTAGATAAGCCCATCAAGTTTGTGGGAACGGGCGAAAAACTCGACGCGATAGATATTTTCCACCCCGAGCGTATGGCAGACCGTATTTTGGGAATGGGCGATATTGTTTCTTTGGTAGAAAGAGCTCAGGAGCAATACGATGCCGAGGAGGCACGCCGTTTGCAAAAGAAAATTGCCAAAAATCAGTTTGATTTCAACGATTTTATTGCTCAAATACAACAAATCAAGAAAATGGGTAATATCAAAGACCTGGCAGCCATGATACCGGGTGTAGGCAAGCAAATCAAAGACTTGGATATCGACGATGACGCGTTCAAAGGAATCGAATCCATTATCCGTTCGATGACGCCCAAAGAACGCACCAATCCCGAAATTCTGAACGGTAGCCGCCGCGCCCGAATCGCGAAAGGAAGCGGAACGACTGTTCAGGAGGTAAATCAACTCATCAAGCAGTTCGACCAGACGCGCAAAATGATGCAGATGATGACAAAAGGCGGCGGTAAAGCGATGATGCAAAACATGAGACGGCGCTAACCTTTTTTTGTGAGTTCATATTTTTCAACCTGAAAGAAGAAACACGATGCAATTGATAGACGGAAAAGCTGTTTCGGCACAAATTAAGAAAGAAATTGCCGAAGAAGTAATGCAAATAAAAGCCCGAGGCGGCAAAATACCTCATCTGGCCGCTGTATTGGTAGGCCACGATGGCGGCAGCGAAACTTATGTAGCCAACAAGGTAAAAGCGTGCGAAGAGGTGGGATTCAAATCCACATTGATCAGATACGAAAACGGTGTTACCGAAGAGGAACTCTTGGCGTGCGTAGATAAACTCAACAAAGATACCGATATAGACGGGTTTATCGTACAACTGCCTCTTCCCCAACATATCTCCGAAGACAAAATTACCGAAGCCATCGATTATCGCAAAGATGTGGACGGATTTCATCCCGTAAATATAGGGCGGATGTCGCTTGGCCTTCCCTGTTTTCTGTCGGCTACGCCGTCGGGCATTGTGGAACTATTGCGACGATATGAAATTGAAACCAAAGGCAAGCATTGCGTCATCCTGGGAAGAAGCAATATTGTGGGAAAACCGGCAGCAACTCTGATGTTGCAAAAAGGCTATCCGGGCGATTGCACCGTTACCGTTTGCCACAGCCGCACAAAAAACATCAAAGATGTTTGCTTGCAAGCCGATATTATCATCGCGGCATTGGGCGTTCCCGAATTTCTGAAAGGCGATATGGTGAAAGAGGGCGCAGTGGTTATCGATGTAGGGACAACCCGAGTGCCGAGCAACAAGACCAAATCGGGGTTCAGGCTTACCGGCGATGTGGCTTTCGAGGAAGTAGCCCCCAAGTGCAGCTACATTACGCCTGTTCCGGGCGGCGTAGGCCCCATGACCATTGTTTCGCTTATGAAAAATACCCTTTTGGCAGGCAAAAAAGAGATTTACGTGTAAACATCCGGCAGGAAGATCCCAATCTTCGGAGGAAACACGCGTTAACTCCGTTTCGGAAACATCATTTACTCAACCTCGCGCTGTACGAGGAGATGCGGGTGTTTCTCAGGCGCAACAAAATAAAAACCCGTTTGCCGGGGAGAAACGAAGCCCCATGCAACAATCCCCGACAAAATGGCAGACTGTTTTGCTCCCGGAACCCCTATTTATGTCGCGAAGACATAACGGGATGTCTCCGGCATGCAAAACAACGTTCCGCCTGCGGCGGGTAATGCCTCGAGGTCGTTATGCGACGGCTGCGGAGCAGCGCGCAAAACACATGCGGGCAGACGGAACGATATAAACGAAAAATAACCCGC
>JBGYGP010000036.1:0-7727 GCA_041820645.1 Proteiniphilum sp.
AAAAATAATAATTACTTTTGCAGAAATTTTTTGCGAAAACCATACACGGGGCATTTTTCAGAAATTAAAGAATGATAGAACATCGGGGCATTATAGAAAAAATATCGGGAAATACTCTTTCCGTGAGAATTCTTCAAAAATCGGCTTGCAGCGAATGCCACGCAAAAAATCTCTGTATGGCCGCAGACCACAAGGAAAAAATCATCGATATCAACGATTATACGGGCGATTACAGCATCAACCAACAGGTTGTCATCGAAGGAAAAGAATCGATTGGCTATCGGGCCGTATGGTGGGCGTTTGTGCTTCCTCTTTTGATTCTCGTGGCGATGCTTGTACTCGCCGCTACGGTGTGGGATATGGGCGAGATACCGTCGGCATTGCTTTCCATGACCGCTTTGGCGCCTTATTACCTGATGTTGTATTTTTTGAGGGATAAGATGCAAAAAACGTTTCGTTTTACAATAAAGAAAGAAAATTAAATAGAAATATGAGTTTACTTCTGACGGCTGCTACGGCGCTCGGTCTTATCGGAGCGGGGAGCGCTGCGATTCTGTATTTTGTGGGGAAAAAATTCGAAGTAGAGGAAGACCCTCGCATTCAGGAAGTGCAAGATTCGCTTCCCGGTGCCAATTGCGGCGGATGCGGATTCCCGGGATGTGCGGCGTTTGCAAACGCTTGCGTCAAAGCCGATGAGCTTGATGGGCTGTTTTGTCCCGTCGGCGGCCAAGACACAATGAGCGCCGTGGCCTCCATTCTAGGGAAATCGGCAAGCGCCTCGGCAAAAAAAATAGCCGTGGTACGCTGCAACGGAACCTGCGAACAACGTCCCAGAATCAATCTTTACGACGGAGCGTCGAACTGTGCCATTGCCGCCGCCCTCTATGGCGGAGATACCGGTTGTTCGTTCGGATGCCTGGGGTTGGGCGACTGCGTGGACTCCTGCGCTTTCGATGCCATCCACATCAACCCCGACACACTCCTGCCGGAAGTAATCGAAGATGCTTGCACAGCCTGCGGCGCTTGTGTAAAAGCCTGTCCGAAAAACATCATCGAACTGCGCAAACAAGGGCCCAAATCCCGAAGGATATTCGTAAGCTGCGTAAACAAAGACAAAGGCGGATTGGCCAAAAAAGCGTGCAACGTAGCCTGCATCGGATGTTCCAAATGCCAGCAGGCTTGCCCTTTCGAAGCAATTACGATTGAAAACAACCTCGCTTACATCAACGACGACAAGTGCCGCCTTTGCCGCAAATGCGTATCGGTATGCCCCACCCAAGCCATTTGGGAACTTAATTTCCCGCCGCAAAAAGCGCCAAAAGCGGAAAGCACAGAAGCGGCAAAAATGTCGGAAGCCTGATATATAAACAAAGTAAATTAAATATCAATCTTTTCGGCAACATCAACCGAAGAGTTTATTGAACCACCGTTTTATGTTAAAAACATTTCGAATTGGGGGTATTCACCCCAAGGAAAACAAACTGTCGGCAGGAAAAACAATTCAACCCATCGCCATTCCCTCGCAAGTAACTATTCCGCTTGCGCAACACATCGGCGCCCCCTGCCAGCCGGTTGTAAAAAAAGGAGATAAAGTAAAAGTGGGAACGCTCATCGGCAAGTCGGTAGGATTCGTTTCGGCCAACATCCACTCCTCAGTATCGGGAACCGTGTTGAAGATAGACAAAGTAACGGACGCCAGCGGATACGGCCGCGATGCCGTTTTCATTCAAGTAGAAGGCGACGAGTGGGAAGAGTCTATCGACCGCTCCGACAATCTGGTAAAAGAGTGTAACCTCTCCTCGAAAGAGATTGTTGAAAAAATTGCGCAAGCAGGACTTGTGGGGATGGGAGGAGCTACTTTCCCCACACATATCAAGTTGACGCCCCCTCCTGGTTCGAAAGCCGAAGTGCTCATCATCAACGGCGTAGAATGCGAACCCTATCTCACTTCCGACCACGGATTAATGCTCGAAAAAACCGAAGAGATATTGGTAGGCATTGCTATCTTGATGAAGGTGGTAAATGTTTCGAAAGCCATTATCGGGATTGAAAACAATAAAAAAGACGCGATTGCGAAATTCGAGAAATCGGCGAAATCTTTTCCGGGAATCGAGGTACAACCGCTCAAAGTGCAATATCCGCAAGGAGGAGAAAAACAGTTAATCGATGCGGTTATCAACCGCCAAATCGCCAGCGGAGCGCTTCCCATCTCGGTAGGAGCTATCGTGCAAAACGTAGGAACCGCCTTTGCCGTGTACGAAGCCGTGCAGAAAAACAAACCGTTGGTAGAACGCGTGGTTACGGTTACGGGAAAAGACGTTAAAAATCCGTGCAACGTCTGTGCGCGCGTAGGTATCCCCATCAGCGAGCTAATCGATTTCGCCGGCGGATTGCCCGAAACAACGGGAAAAATCATCAGCGGCGGGCCTATGATGGGAAAAGCCCTTGCCAACATCGCCGTCCCGGTAACAAAAGGCACGTCGGGTATCCTTATCATGCCGACATTCGAATCGAAACGCAACAGGATGAAAGATTGCATCCGCTGCGCCAAATGCGTGAATGTCTGCCCCATGGGATTGAATCCCACCGAACTGATGAACCTTACGGAATACGCCGTTTGGGACAAAGCGGAGAAGAACAGAATCGTCGATTGCATCGAATGCGGTTCGTGCAGCTATACCTGTCCGGCCGACCGGCCTCTTCTCGATTACATCCGTTTGGGTAAAGGCAAAGTGATGAGCATTAT
The DNA here is from genome assembly GCA_041820645.1 of Proteiniphilum sp. GTDB lineage: Bacteria > Bacteroidota > Bacteroidia > Bacteroidales > Dysgonomonadaceae > JBGYGP01. Next base: position 2,747 of record JBGYGP010000036.1, read on the forward strand.
CAGAGCCAGAAAAAGCTAAAAAGGTTCTCTAAACTTTTCCGATGATACAAGAGAAGAACTCGGTTTGTGAAAAAAGATCATGCCAATTCAATAAAAAAGAAGTAAAACGAATATTCTAAAAATAAGTCTCTTTCGGGAGATTTAGGGATTATGGAAAATAAATTAATTGTATCGCCATCGCCGCACATACACAGCGGAGACAGCATTTCAAAAAACATGTACGGCGTGCTGATTGCGCTTATCCCCGCGTTTTTGGTCGCCCTGTATGTCTTCAGATTAGACGCACTGATTGTTACCGTTTGTTCGGTTGTTTTCTGCGTTTTGTTCGAGTACCTGATCGCCAGATTTATCTTGAAACGTCAACCCTCCGTTACCGATGGTTCGGCCATCATCACCGGCGTATTGCTGGCATTCAACGTGCCTTCCAATCTCCCCATCTGGATACTCGCCATCGGGGCTCTTTTCTCCATCGGTGTAGTAAAAATGGCATTCGGAGGATTGGGAAACAACATCTTCAATCCGGCCATCGCGGGACGCATCTTCCTGCTTATCTCCTATCCGGCGCAGATGACCACTTGGCCGAGCCCAAAAACAGAAACGGCTATCGATGCGACAACCTCGGCCACGGTTTTGTCCAACATCAAGTTTCATCCCGAAGCATTGACATCCGTCAACAACATGTTTCTCGGATTCGAAGGCGGTTCCATCGGCGAGATGAGCGCCTTAGCCCTTCTATTGGGATTGGCCTATATGTTGTGGAAAAAAATCATCACTTGGCATATCCCTGTCTCCATTATGGCTTCGGTAGCCCTTTTCACGGGGATTCTTTACCTGTTCAATCCGGTTCCCGTCAACAACCCACTCATACATCTTTTTTCGGGAGGATTGATGCTCGGAGCTATTTTTATGGCAACGGACTATGTAACCTCTCCCATGACAAAAAAAGGGATGCTTATTTACGGCGCGTGCATCGGAATCATCACGGTAGTCATCCGTTTGTGGGGCGCGTATCCCGAAGGAGTATCTTTCGCTATTCTGCTTATGAATGCAATTACTCCGTTGATTAACAATTATACAAAACCTAAAAAGTTCGGAAAGACAGTAAAAAATGGCTAAACTACAATCTACATTCAAGAATATGTTCCTATCGCTGTTTATCATCGCGGTAGTGGTAGCGTTGCTTTTGGCGCAAGTAAACCAGATGACGGCAAAACCCATTGCCGACGCCAAAGCTCAAAAACTCGAAAACGCCATCAAAGAGGTGGTGCCCGAATTTGATAACAATCCGGTAATCGAAGCTTACCAAATGGCAACGCCCGAAGGAGATTCCCTCACAATTTATCCCGCAAAGAAAGGAGACAAAACGGTGGGTTACGCAATCAATACTTACTCCAACAACGGTTTTAGCGGAAACATCCAAATCATGGTGGGATTCGATATGGAATCGAAAATAATAAATTACTCCGTGCTATCTCACGCCGAAACTCCCGGTCTGGGCTCCAAAATGGGTGAATGGTTCAAAGACCGATCGAAACCCCAACAATCGGTTATCGGGAGAAACCTTTCGGAAAACATGCTATCCGTTTCGAAAGATGGCGGAAACGTAGATGCCATCACAGCATCTACAATCACTTCGCGCGCCTTTTTAGAAGCGATAAACAGAGCTTACGCCGCCTACAAGCAAGAAGATACGACCACCGGTGCAACCACGGCAGCCGAAAATAAAGAAGAAAAGGAAGGAGAACAAGGCAATGAATAAGAATCTGAAAGTCATATTAAACGGCATCGTCAAAGAAAACCCTACTTTTGTGTTGTTGTTGGGAATGTGTCCCACGCTGGCAACCACGAGTTCGGCTATCAATGGGATGAGTATGGGATTGGCCACAACTTTTGTACTCATCTGCTCGAACATGGTTATTTCGTTGATGAAAAACTTAATCCCCGATATGGTGCGCATCCCCGGTTACATCATCATCATCGCCGCTTTCGTATCGGTAGTGGAAATGATGATGAACGCCTATGTGCCCGCCTTAGCCGACAGCTTGGGCATCTTCATCCCGTTGATAGTGGTAAACTGTATCGTACTGGGCAGAGCCGAATCGTTTGCATCCAAAAACAAAGTTATCCCCTCTATTTTCGATGGATTGGGAATAGGATTGGGATTTACGCTTGCCCTAACCTTGCTTGGCAGTGTAAGAGAATTGTTGGGAACGGGAAAAATACTTTCGGTGAATATCTTCCCCGAAAACATCGGAGCCCTCGTTTTCGTGTTGGCTCCGGGAGCTTTCATCGTTTTGGGATTCTTAATTGCTATTTTCAATAAACTTCAAACCAAATAAGCACAATATATTATGGAATATATCGGAATTATCATTGTCGCCATTTTTGTAAACAACATCGTTTACTCCCAGTTTTTAGGGATTTGCCCCTTTTTGGGCGTTTCCAAAAAAGTGGACACCGCTATTGGGATGGGAGCAGCCGTAACATTTGTGCTCACCATTGCCACGTTGGTTACGTTCCTTCTATACAAAGGGGTGCTGGAGCCTTTCGGGTTGGAATATCTGCAAACTATCTCCTTTATTCTTGTTATCGCTGCCTTGGTGCAGATGGTAGAAATTATTCTGAAGAAAATTTCACCGTCACTTTATCAAGCTCTCGGTGTATTTCTCCCTCTTATTACCACCAACTGCGCCATTCTTGGGGTAGCAATTTTAGTTATTCAGAAAGATTACAAACTGCTCGAATCGATTGTTTACGCCATTGCCACCTCCATCGGTTTCGCATTGGCTCTTGTTATCTTTTCAGGGGTGCGCGAACAGTTGTCGCTCACCAAAATACCCAAAGCCATGCAAGGAATACCCATTGCACTGATTACCGCCGGCATTATCGCCATGGCGTTTATGGGTTTTTCGGGAATAGACCAGGTTTTTAAATAGGTGACAGGCGATTTAAAAAACTTCTTATGAGAAAATTGATACAGAAACCATCAATCAGCCTCCACATCCCAAACTCTATTCCCGAATCGTTTTTATCAAACTGCGAACGGCATCGTCTATTGAGGCGGAGTTTTGCAGCAACGAAACGAACTTGCTCCCGATAATTGCTCCCGCAGCGTTTTCGCAGGCGCTGTCGAAAGTGGTTTTGTTGGAAATTCCGAAACCGATAAGCCGCGGATTTTTGAGCTTCATTCCGTGTATCCGGTTGAAATATTGCAGATTTTGTTCCGAAAAGCGCTGTTTGGGTCCTGTTACCGACGCCGAAGAAACCATGTAGATAAATCCGCCGGTGTTTTCATCAATCCACCGGATTCTTTCTTCCGACGTTTGGGGCGTGATAAGCATAATGGTGTGCAATCCGTATTTTTCGGCAACGGATTTGTACTCTTTCAAATATTCAGCAAACGGCAAATCGGGAATAATAAGGCCGTCGATACCACATTTCTGAGCTTCGCGACAGAAATTTTCGAATCCGAAACGCATAATCGGATTCAAATAACCCATCATGACCAGCGGGATGGCCGTGTTTTTCCGGATACCCGAAAGCTGGTCGAAAAGGGTTTTCAGCGTCATCCCATTTTGCAGCGCCCTTGCGCTTGACGCCTGAATGACTGCTCCATCGGCCATGGGGTCGCTGAAAGGAATGCCTATTTCGATAAGGTCGATTCCATTTCTTTCGAGACTCTCGATGATAGCTCTTGTATCGTTCAGATTAGGAAATCCGGCGGTAAAATAGACCGAGCAGATTCCGTTTTTTTTAATTTCAAAAAGTTTGTCTATTCTGTTCATTTTCTGATTTTTTGGATAAATGATTTGATTTTTTCGACATCTTTGACGGCAAGCTTCGATTCGAATTTGCTGTTGAGGTCGATTCCCCAAAACATCGGATGCCGAAAAGACAAGATACCGGAAGCGTCTTCCGGCGAAATACCTCCGCTGAGAAAAAACGGCGTAGAACCTTTGTACCCGGCGATAATCTCCCAATTGAATTGGCGGCCGCTCCCGCCGTAACCGGCCGTTTTCGTATCGAAAAGAAAGTAATCCGCACAACCTTCGTATTGGGTTATCCGTTCCGAAGGAACCGGCTCCGAAGCATCGATTCCGAAAGCCTTCACAACTTGTAGTCCGTTTTTTCTAACCTCTTTGCAATATTCGGGTGATTCGTTTCCGTGTAGCTGAACAATGGTTAAAGTATGTTTTTTGCAGAGAAGCAAAAGATTTTTCACACTCTCATTTACGAAAACCCCCACCCGTTCTACCTGAGGCGTGTCGGGGATGGGCAGCGGATGAGCGTAAAAGCGTTTCGACGGAGGATAAAAAATAAAACCCATCCAGTCGATTCCCGTTTTCTCCACTATTTCAATATTTTCGGGATTGCTCATTCCGCAGACTTTGATAATCATCATTCTTCCTGTTTTATTTCGTGAATAAATTGTAGCAGGCTTGCGCCCGGGTTATCGGTTTTCATGAAGTTTTCTCCAATCAGAAAACCTTTGTATCCCGCCTTTCTCAACTCTTTGACGGTTTCGGGATCGGATATTCCGCTTTCGGAAACCCAAATCGCATTTTTCGGAAGTTTTTCGATTATTCGGTACGATTTTTCTACTGAGGTAACAAATGTCCCCAGATTGCGATTATTGATGCCGATTAATCTGTTTTGAGGCGCAATGTAATCAAGCTCGTCCTCATTGTGAAGTTCCAGAAGTACCTCCATCCCCAATTGCGAAGCAAAGTCTGTCAGCCGTGCGCTCTCCCTTGCTGTCAAAACCGCCGCGATAAGCAAGATAGCGCTTGCTCCCGCAATTCGGGCTTCTACAATCTGGTATTCATTGATGATAAATTCTTTACGCATCACCGGAATTTTTACGTTTTGAGCTGCGGTTTGTAAATCGGCGAGATTGCCACCAAAGAATTTTTCGTCGGTAAGAACGGAAAGCGCCGATGCGCCTGCCGATACGTAATCGACGGCTATCTTTGCAACGCCG
>JBGYGP010000037.1:0-9569 GCA_041820645.1 Proteiniphilum sp.
GCGAAATCATTCCTAACAGAATCAGTTTGTTGCGGTAGTCGTCCCAAAACGAGGGATTAGTATAATAGTGGAAACCTTTATTGACAACCGTTCCGTTTTGGTCAGTGAAATCACCGTTCACATCGCTGCGAAGCGCCGGCCAAAGGAACGAGCGATAGAGGCAGGAATAGAATATTCCTTTTTCGCGTTCGTTTCTGCCCCATACGCGGATTTTCGAAAGCAGTTTGTTCCATTCTTTGTCTGCTTCGCTGCGGATTTGGGTGAAACTTTTATACAGCATTTCTTCCTCCAGATTCATCCTTGCATTTTCTATGCTGACAAAAGAAAAACCGATTTTGAGTTCGAGCGGCTCTCCTTTGTCGTTATTATTGTTGAAACTAATAAGTGAAATTTCTCGCGAATCGTCTTTGATTTGTTCTATATTTTCTACCGGATGATTGGAAACGGCATAGAAATATATTTTTCCTTCAGCATCCTGAAAGCCTGTAAGTGCGTAATCGTTTTCTTTTCGTATATTCCACTCTTTTACGTTGTTGTTTGAACGGGTCATATCGGCAACAAGTTTCTTTCTTGTGTTTTGCGGATAGGTGTATTTGTGGTATCCACACCGAAGTGTAGAAGTTAACTCTGCGTTAATACCGTACCTTTCGAGAAATACTTGATAGTAGCCGGGATGCGCCGATTCATTTTTGTGATTGAATCCCGAAGCATAATCGGAAGGACTGATTTCGCCTATTACCGGGAGCAGAGGAACATGGAGTAAATTCCAGTGTCCTTTATTGGTGTGCGAAAAACCGTAGATAACACTGTCTTCGTATTGGTATCCAGCACCGCTGCGAAATTGGGTAACGGGACTCAGCTGAACCATGGCATTGGGAAGAGAAGAACCCGGGAAAACCTCTGCGCCCCAAGTACGTTCTTTTATCCCACGCACGTATCCCAAATCTTCGGCTGCCCAAAGGGTGGCTGTGCCCAAGAAAGGATCGACGTAGTCGGTTAGCCTTTTTTCGCTGCCGCATCCGCACAGCCATAAAGAGAGTGCGGCTAAAAATAAAATCTGTTTTTTACCCATCCTTGTGTTTTTATTGTGTCATAATATTTCTTTTAATGATTATCCCACTATAAGCTCATCCCCTATTTTATAGAAAAGAAATAATCTTATCCATTTGTGCGGAGATTTTTTTCAAATGGGTTAAATCTCCGCCGGAAACTTCGGCGGTCAGCCATCCGCCTTTATGGCCTATCTCCTTTATAGCCTTCATGACCGCTGGCCAGTTGTTGTCTCCCTCAAGCAGTTCTACCTTGAAGCCTTCCCATAACCCTTTCGAATTCATGAGTTCGCGGCTGAACTCCTTGATGTGTAGCCGCATGATACGTGACTTCAAGGAGTGGATCCAGTGTTCCGGCCATCCGTACCGGAGCACATTTCCTATATCGAAATACCAACCGACCAAGGGATGGTTGAGCTCATCAACATATCGCTTGGCTTCTACCGGGCTGAGGATAAAATTGTTCCAAACGTTTTCCAATGCAATCTGCACGCCCGTTTTTTCGGCATGGGGAATCAATTCTCTGATGGCGCTTTGCGAGTTTATGTAAGCTTGTTCATACGATACCTTTTCATTCACTACGCCCGGAACAACCAATACGGTATCTCCTCCCAGTTCTTTCACTTCATGCATGGACCTGATCACCGAGTCGATACATTGCTGCCTGATTTGCAGATCAGGATCCGATAATGGTTTCGACCAATGGTCTTTATTGATTACGCCGGGCAATTCTATGCCGGCATCCCTTTTTGCCTGAAGGATATCGGTTAAAGGGAATTCGGTCGGGCTATTGAGTTCAATTCCGTCGAAACCCGCTTCTCGGGCAATTTTGAATTTATCCGTGAGCGAATCCTCGCTCTGGATCATCCCGAAGACCAACGCTTTCTTTAATGACACTTTGTTTTTTTGTTGTGCTGCCGCAGACGGTGTTTTATTTTTGCCCGATACGGTTGCAAACGGGGCGATGGCAGAAACTCCTGCCATCGCCGCTGCCGACTTGATAAAATCTCTCTTGTTCATTTTTTTTGTTCTATTTAAATTCCGTAATTCCCGGTATTGCAATGGGAAGGTCGTACTTCGTATCCTGGGAAATATCTTCCGAAAACAATACCTCCGATGAGTTCAACGCCTGGTCAAACGTGATGGTCTGTCCCGAGTAGGCAGCCATACGGCCGGCCAAAGCGAGCAGGTTGGAACGTGTCATCCACTCGCCGTCGTTCATCGGCTTATTAGCCCGGATGGAAGCAAACAATTCGTCGTGTTCCACCTGATACATGCCTCTTACCTTTGTTTGCTTGTAAGCTTCCGCATCCGTGAATTTGGTCGCGTCAGCCATATTCCACGCATTCTTTCCGGTAATTTTATGTTCGCCGGTCCGACAGTCCACATAGCAACGGCCGTCCTTTCCAATTAGTTCAACCGCGTACGAAGGGGTTGTTTCTGCCTGTTGACGGCAGAAGAAATATATTTTCACACCGTTATCATATTCATAAGTCAGTCCGAAATGGTCATAAACATTTCCGAACTTCGGATCGGTTCTTTTTTGCCTTCCTCCGGTACCGCTGATTTTCAGCGGCGCTTTGTCTCCCATTGCCCAGGAGAACATATCGATGCTGTGGATGGCCTGTTCGACAAGGTGGTCTCCCGAAAGCCAGTTGTAGTAAAGCCAGTTGCGCAGTTTGTACTCCATGTCGGACCAGCCGGGTTGTCTTTCTTTGAACCACAGCTCACCGGTGTTGTAAGTTGCTTCCCCTCCCAGTATCTCTCCGATCTGACCGTTCAGCACCCTGTCGAAGATGTCTCTTTTGGGTTGATGGTATCTCCAGCAGAATCCGGAAACCAGGGAGAGGTTTTTGGCCCTGGCTTTCTTTGCGGCTTCCATCACCCTGCGTAAACCGGGAGCGTCCACGGCAAAGGGTTTCTCGCAAAAAACATGCTTGCCGGCGTTAACGGCTGCTTCGAGGTGTTGAGGCCTGAAGCAGGGAGGCGCGGCCAGCAGGACAACATCCACATCGGAGTCGATCAGTTTTTGGAAGGCATCGAGACCGGTGAATTTATTGCTTTCCGGCACCTGCACTTTTTTTCCGTACTTTTCCTTAAGGGTGTTGAATGATGCTTGCAGCTGATCTTCAAAAGCATCCGCCATTGCGGTTAAGATGACGTTCGGATCGGCGTTCAACGCTTCTCCCGCAGCGCCTGTTCCGCGGCCGCCACAACCGATCAATCCCACTTTCAACGTGTTGCTGTTGGATGTCCAGATGGAGTCGGATCCCAAGGCCACTCTGGAGGAGATGAAGGCTCCGGCAGTAGCCAGTCCTGCTGTCTTGATAAATTTTCTTCTTGAATAGTTCATAGTTGTCTTATTTTTATTCAGTAACCCGGATTTTGTTTTAACCGGGGAGCCTTGTTTATTTCTGTTCTCGAAACAGGCAGCCAATAATTCTTATTATCCCATTTCCTTGTATCTGCCAGGGCTGTTGTATTATAGATGTACATTGATACTCCGTCATTAAAGTGGTAAATATACATTGGATGGAAATCTGCAATTACTTTATCGCAAATCATCCATTTTCGGATACAGTACCATCTATCTCCTTCGGCAAACATTTCAATTAATCTTTCGTGCCTGTACCATTCTCTTGCCTGCTCCTGACTAACGGTAACCGGACGTCCCGGCAGTCCGGCACGGTTTCGGATTTTGTTAATGGTTGTAATGCCTTCTTCTATTTCTCCCAATTCGATACAGGCTTCGGCGTAATCCAACAACACCTCTGCAAAACGCATTTCGAGCCAGGTATTCTCATTATTGTCGATTTCCCCGTTAATACCGATGTCTAACATTTTTCTCAGGTAGTAGCCTGTTTTTGTTCCGTTCCATGCCTGGTTAGCGGCTTGTCTGGAGTCGTTTCCTCCGGTAATGACCGGTTCAAGCGTTGCTATGGCTTCCATTTTTTCCGTTACACTTTTTTCGCCCATAATACTTGCTCCGGGAGCATTTACTTGCGAGGCTATTTGAATCTTGTTGTTCGTTGATGATCTATCGCGCCAGGGAGCTCCGTCGAAAAGAATATTTGCGTAGAAACGAGGTTCCCTGCCAGCATAAGGATTCAGCTCCGGATTAGCCTCCAATTGTGTTTTTGTAAACTCCCGGATGTTTATTTGTCCCGGATTGTACTTGTCCCACTTAAAAGGAGTTCCGTCTTTCATTTCAAATTGCCTGACAATATGTTCTATGGGTTCGTTATTCCCCCAACAATTGTATCCGTTCGGCCCCCAATAGAGATTGTTGCGAACCCTGTTGCCCTGTCTGTTAAGGTATTGTGTTCCGAAAATAACTTCGTCATTCCAGGCTCCTTTTTGTAGAAAGACATTGCTGTAATTTTCAGCGTAGGCCATCAGTTCTTCATCCGTCATATTTACGGGGGGTTCGTGGGTGGCGCCTGAAAGGGCATAATGTCCGAATTTTCCGTCAATAATGTCTTTGGCTGCATTTTTCGCATCCGTAAGTCGTTTCCTTCTGTTATTGTCTTGAAAGGAAACCAGATCGTTCGAAGATTCATATCCGCCATTCATCAATTCTCCTGAAACAAAACTTAAAAGTCTTGATTTTAGTGCGGCAGCTGCGCCTTTATTAGCTCTGCCCTGAGCGATCTCGTTTTTATCGGGTAATCCGGCAATCGCTTTGTCCAGATCGGATAGAATAAACTTCAACGTGTTATCCAATGAAGCCCTTTCCTGGGATAAAAAATCATCGTCCAAATCAAATTTTTTATCGATAAGCACTACGCCTCCGTATGAACGGAGGAGGTTTGTATAATTGAAAGCCCTTATAAAATAAGCTTCCGCTTTAATCTGCTTGATTTTATCCTCGTCCGCTTTTGAGTGCGTAGGAACTTTGTCGATTCCGCCCAAAAGCGTGTTAACGTTTTTAATGTTGGAATAATTAAAGTCCCACAGGATCCATCCATATCGCCAATTGCCAAAATGGCCCAAATAATCGGGAGTAAGGTTCCCTTTTGTAAAAGTGACTTGTCCGGCTCTATGAATATTCAGAAGTTCATCCGTTGAAGATGACAATAAATCTTCACGCATTCCCAAGACTTCTTCCCGGTCTCCGCCCATCACATCATAGCATTGATATAGGAATGCTTCCGCAAGATTTATCTCCTGAAAGATCCATTCTTCACTGAACGAATCTACGGGATTTTGATCCAATGCGTTTTCACAAGAGGAAAGCATAAAGGAGAGCAGAAATGCGATGAAGCAGTATTGAATGTTTATATATTTTTTCATATTATTTGTGTGATTACAGGGTTATTTATATTAAAAATTAACCTTTACCCCCAGAGATACTGTTCTCATTGCCGGATAATATTGGGGATTGCCAACTTCCGGATCGTAATTTCTTTGCTTGGAGTAAATCAGAAATAAATTGTAACCCGAGGCGAAAATGTTCACATTTGCCAAACCTGCTTTACTTGTTAGTTCTTTCGGTAAATTATAACCTACAACAACATTTTTCAAGCGGAAATAAGCCATATTGTCATACCAGTATGTATTTGCATTGCTGATATAAGACCAGTATTGGTCGGATCGATGAAACGGACGGGCTTTGTCGGAATTGCTGTTTTGGGGAGTCCAATAATCTGTTGCCATCCATTTGTAAACGTTTTGCCCGATTCCTCTGTTGCCTTCAATCGGACTTTTATAGTATGTGCCTTGTCCCTGTCCTTGTAAAGAAAGCGTCCAATTTTTATAGGTCAGGTCCAGGATCATTCCATAAAAAACCTGCGGAGCATCGGTTTTGTCCAAAAGAATTCTGTCGTCGGCATTTATTTTTCCGTCTTTACTCACGTCCTCAAAAATAACATCCCCCGGTTTTGCCTCATTCCAGTGAGGATAAGCATCTATTTCGGCTTGTGTTTTAAATATGCCAATGGCTTTGTAAACCAGTTGCGCTCCGTATGGATGTCCTGTTAATCGTTGCCAGGGGACAGCTCTTTCGGGTTCATCCATAAAAACAATTTTATTCTTGTTCCAGCTTACGTTTCCGGTTAAGTCCAGGGTTAGATCGGACGTAATCTTTTTATGGAATCCGGCCTCAATCTCAAATCCTCTGTTATCGACAACTGCAATATTCTCCAGCGGCAAGGCCAAACCTGTATATGCAGGAACAGATGCGTCGCGCGCAGCTAAAATATCGGAACGTTTGTTATAGAAAAACTCGGTATTGAGGTGGAACATTTGATTCAGGAATTGAGAATCGAAGCCGAAATTGAATGTCGTTTGTTTTTCCCATGTTATTTTCGGATTGGCAATAACCGATTGATATATCTTTGTTGCTACATCTTTATTGCTGCCGAATGTCATACCGGTTCCCAGGCTGTATTTATTGATATACTGGAAGGGATCTCCCGGGTCCATACCCATTTGTCCGTATGATGTTCTCAGTTTAAAATAGTCAATTACGGAAAGGTTATTTTTCCAGAAATCTTCTTCGGAAGCACGCCAGGCAAACAAAACCGCGGGAAAATTTCCCCATCTGCTGCTGGGTGGAAATTTCAAGGAGCCGTCTCGGCGAAAGATAAACTCGAGAAGATATTTTTCTCTGAAATTATAATTCAGTCTTCCAATCCACGATTGTCTTGCATAAATACTCATCTGCCCGGAGTTTGTTTTGTCTTTTTCTCCTCCGGCATCAAGAGTTTGAACAAGATCGGAAATAAAGTATTTTCTGTACGCATCAAATCCGTATATATTTTCTTTTAATTCTTCGAAAGCGCCAAAGACAGAAAAAGCATGATCGCCCAGGTCTTTCTCGTAGGTTGCGCTTATGTTGTACATTTTTTTCAAATACCTGAAATTGGCTTCGGTAAGTTCCGGATTCTCCAAACCTCTTTTTCTCGGTATTAACTTCATACTGGTAATGTATCCCTCAGAATTGCGCACCGCGGAATCCCAGTTGGGGTAATATAAAGTCCAGGGTTTCCTGAAAAGTTTCCTGTTTTGATTGTTCACGTCAAAGGTATAGAATCCGTTGAGGGTAAAGCCTTTTATTTTTTGGGGTTTAAAAGTTCCCCTGAATGTTACCTCGTTTTTATAATTGTCTTGCTGATCATAGCCCGCATCGAAACTTGTGTTTACCACCGGGTTGACTCCTCCTTCAAAGTCAGGGCCCGGTTCTCCGGTCGGCCAGAAAGAAGGTTGTGTGGGTAATGCCATTGTTGCCCAACCCACCAATTGATAGGTTGAAGTAGTGGGGTATTTTCTTGTGGTCATGAACCCTCCGTAATAAACCGACGTTTCCAGCCAGTCGGTTACAGGAATGTCCAACTTTAATCTTAAATTATATTGCTTGTAATTTGTAGATTCCCGGGCGTACATTGCCTGGTCGTTCCTGAAGCCGAGAGATGCGTAATACCTCATTTTATTGTGTGAACCGCTTAAGGATAGATGATGGTTGCTTTCTGTCGTCCATTTTCTCACAAGGTCGCTCATCCAATCGGTTTGCGGGTGTTCCCAGGGATCCTTTCCGTTTTTATATAATTCGACATCTTTATCGGAATAAAGTCTTGCAAGGCCTTCATAATCCTGATAATCGCTGATATATTGGGCATATTCTCCGGCATTGGCAACTTTAGGCAGAACCGTAGGTGTTTTAAATCCCTGATAAAACCTGTAGCTCATCCAATTGCCTTCCGAACCGCTTTTGGTCGTTACCAGGATTACCCCATTGGCTGCCTGAGATCCGTAAATGGCGGCAGAGGCATCTTTCAACAGAGAAATACTTTCAATGTCATTTGGATCTATTTCGTATAGGCTTCTGTCCGGAATTCCATCGATTACAACCAGCGGCCCCGTATTATCGCCGAGTGTTGTCCGGCCGCGTACCCAAATTTTAGCCTCGTTACGTCCCGGTTCTCCCGAAGGTTGCATAACAATTGCTCCCGGTAAACGTCCGGATATGGCGTTGGTTACATCGCCGGAATGAACCGCTTGAATCTCTTCGCCCGAAACAGCAGATACAGCGCCGACAAGATTTTCTTTACGTTGAGTGCCGTATCCGATGGCTACCACTTCCTGCAGTGTCTGCACATCTTCCAACAAGGTGATAGTGAATGAGTTTTGTCCGACCGTACCAATGTTCTGCTCCAAGTACCCGATATATGAAATCCGGATGGTTGCATTATTTTCTACACTTAGCGAAAATTTTCCATCCACATCGGTAACCGTTCCGTTGGTTGTCCCTTCTTCCACGATATTGGCGCCGATAATGGGTATGCCTGTTGCATCAACAACGATTCCGGTAATGGTTTTTTTCTGTTGCAGTATTGCTTCGGTAACGGTGTTTATTTGACTATATATTTCCTTAGGAGAAAGGATGATTTGGGATCCTCTCACCTCATATTCCACATTCTCCGATTTAAAAAGTTTCTCTAATACGGAAGCGATAGCAGCATTTTTTACCCGTACGCTTACTTTCCGGTCCACATCAATTAACCGATTGTTGTACAGAAAATAATAATCGGATTTCTTTTCGATGGCCTGCAACACTTTTTCGATGCTTGAATTCTTCATGTCCAACGAAATCTTTGTCTCCTGAGAATATAAATGGTCAGCCTGCAATTGAAAAAAGACGGCGAACAATAATATAAATGTCATCCTCATAGCAATTGGTATTTTTTTTATAAAAGCGCCCCAAATAAGCACTTTTTTGTAGATTAAGATATTATTCATACTTTTACAATGTTATTAAATTCATTTATGGGTTTAGTAACTCAGTTAGCCTGCGGTGAGGTGAGATTTTCCGCGAAAGTAATTGTCAATTGGGCGGGAGAGTGAGTTTTTTCATTCTCCCGTTTCTGTATTTACCGGTACTTATGTTATCATAGGCTTTCCTCCTTAATCTTAATTATCACGTGAGATTCGAATTATCTTGATTTTATTATTACTTCCTTATGTGTAAAAGTTTCATCGTCCAACTGTTTCTGATTGGATATATTATAAGTTATCGGCGCTGAGCGTTGAAGCAAATCCAATATGTTTTCAAGGGTTTCATTGGTAAAAGTAGCGGTATATTCATATTCTCTAAGCCTTTCGCCCTCAAGGCGTATTTCAACTCCGAATTTACGGGCAAGTTTTTCAACGATTTTATCCAGTTTTTCCCGGCGAAATACCATTTTCCCTTCTTTCCAGGCTGTTTCAACGTATGTATCTGCTGTTGCTATGTCGATGTTGCCGGTAAATGGATTCAATGTTGCTTTTTCATCGGCATTCAGTACTTTTGCGGATTTCGTTCCGATGCCGGACGATACTTCCAAATGTCCTTTCGCCAGAGTTACTTCATAACTTTTTTCGTTCTCGTATGCTTCCACGTTAAATTCCGTACCGTAAGCGCTTACGGACATGTTTTGCGGCATCTCTACATTGAATCGGTGTTTTTTATCGGAGACTACTTTAAAATAAGCTTCGCCGGATAATCTGACGGAACGTTCTCTTCGGGTAAACACTCTGGGATAA
>JBGYGP010000038.1:0-2896 GCA_041820645.1 Proteiniphilum sp.
GACGCTCTTTGGAGAAGACTCCACCAAAAAAATCAATACCGACCAACTTCTGGCCGGACTTATCGGGGTGTTGAAAAAAGGGGAAACAGCTATTTCGAAACCTGATGCCGGCATTTTGCTGCAACAAAAGATAGAAGCTGCCCGAAAAGCACAAATGGCAAAACAGGAAGAAGAGCTGAAGATTCAATACAAAGACAGTATCGCCGTCGGTGAAAAATTCTTAGCGGACAACGCCAAGCGCGAAGGCGTAATAACCCTTCCGAGCGGGCTTCAGTATGAAATTCTCAAGAAAGGCACGGGAGCAATCCCAACCGATACAAACACCGTAAAGGTACATTACCACGGCACTTTGATCAACGGCACTGTTTTCGACAGCAGCGTAGATAGGGGCGAACCGGCCTCATTTGGCGTAAATCAAGTAATCAAGGGGTGGACGGAAGCCCTTAAACTGATGCCTGTGGGTTCGAAATGGAGATTGTATGTCCCTCACGATTTGGCATACGGCTCACAAGACCGCGGAACCATCAAACCATTTTCTACCCTTATTTTCGATGTAGAACTATTGAATATCGAAAAATAAACGAACGATAAAATACTCTTAATCATTCGGAGGCGCTTTTGGAAAGCGCCTCCTTTTTTTATCTCCTTACGCGGAGGGGGCGGAAATCAATTTATCGGTTTTTCGTTATAAAAAACTCTTTTTTGTAAAAAAAATCACAATATCGGTGTTATATTAAAATAAAAACGTTTATCTTTGCATAAATTGTTTAATGATTATACCCCCTGAGCAAGAGAATACATTTTCATATAGGAAGGTTGTCAATTATATAGTATTTGTTTTTCAACATTTGATTTTAATTTTAAAAATAGAGTTTATGAAAAGAAAACTATTTATGTTTTTGAGCCTGTTCTTCATCGGGATAGGGATTGCAACGGCTCAGACACAAGTGCGCGGCACCGTAGTGGATGAGGCCGGCGAACCTATAATCGGAGCCACTATCCAATTGAAAAGCGATGCAACAAGAGGGACAGTTACCGACATCGACGGTAATTTTTCGCTTTCGGCGCCGGCAAACGGGACACTGGTAATCTCCTATGTAGGCTTAATCACACAGGAGGTACCCGTTGGCCCAACGGTAAAAGTAACTCTTTTGCCCGATATGGAGCTGCTCGATGAGGTAGTGGTTACGGCTCTGGGGCTGACAAGAGAAAAAAAATCCTTGGGGTACGCAGTTGCCGACATTAAATCGGAAGAATTGTTGAAATCGAGAGGCGGTCTCACAAACCCCATCAATTCTTTGGCGGGGAAAGTTTCCGGATTGCAGATTTCCGGAGCAAGCGGCAACCTGGGAGGCTCTTCGAAGATACTGATTCGCGGAGCCAAATCCATTTCGGGCAATAACCAGCCGTTATTTATTATTGACGGCGTGCCCATCGAAGGGAAAGACTTCAATACTACCGATGCCGCGCGTGGCGGGGGAGGATACGATTATGGAAATCTTATTCAGGACATCAATCCCGACGACATCGAGTCGATTTCCGTTTTAAAAGGTCCCAATGCTTCGGCGTTGTATGGTTCACGGGCAACCAACGGGGTTGTGATGATTATTACCAAAAAAGGGGCAAAAGCGACGCGTGGTTTGGGTATTACGGTAAACTCGGGAATCGGATTCGAAAGGGTAAACAAGCTCCCGGTGATGCAACGAAAATACGGCGGAGGATATTCGTTTAAAACGACAACCATTAACGGGAAGCAGTACAATACAATCGAATATAAAGAAGATGTGAGTTGGGGTCCCGAATTTGACGGCAAAACGCAGTATCTCTCCTGGTACGACCTGGCAAAGTGGGAAGATGCGGGAAAAACAGGCGATCCCACAACCAGTACATGGCAAGCTCCGGTGAACGATATAAATACTTTTTTCGAAACCGGTATCAGCAGCACCAACAACATCAGCATATCGAAAGCGAATGAAAACGCGGCATTCAGGGTGTCTTATACCAATATGATACTAAAAGGATACATGCCGAACAGTCATTTGCAAAAAAACTCCTTTAATATCAGCGGGTCGGCAAAGATTGCCAAGATATACGAAGTTTTTTCGAATGTCTCGTACTTGAATCAAGCCACCAAAGGACGCCCCGAAACGGGATACGGCGATAATAACGTGATGCAGAAGTTTATCCAGTGGGGACAACGCCAACTCGATATGAAAGAGTTGGAATCGCTTTACAAATACAAAGACGGACCCCAGGCCGTATGGAACCGGAACAGTTGGAGCGATCCAAGGCCGGCCTACTCCAACAATCCTTACTGGTCGCGTTATATGAATTACCAGAACGATATGCGCAACCGTTTGTACGGAAACGTAGGGTTAAAGATGTATATCCTGCCCAACCTGACGGTGCAGCTCAAATCCAACCTCGACTTCTTTTCCGACAAACAATACGAGCGCCATGCGGTCTATTCACAGGAAGAATCGAGCTACGGGGAATATCATCGCCAGCAATACGAACTCAACAACGAGTTGTTGCTGCAATATAATACCGATCTGAACGAGGCTCTCTCGTTGAATATGAATGCGGGCGGCAATGCCATGTACCGCAATTACCAACAGCTACTGGGCTATTCCGTTTCGGGGTTGGTATTGCCCGAATTCTACAACCTATCCAACTCCAGAAGTCCTTCGAAATCGGATAACTACATGAATGAGAAAGCGATTAACAGCATATACGCCAGCGGGACGCTCGGATATAAATCGTTGGCCTATCTGGATGCCACCATACGCAACGACTGGTCGTCGAGCCTCAACGGAAAGGGTTATCTGTATTATTCGGCCACCGGCAGTTTGCTGCTCTCGGAGCTGATAAAACAGAGTTGGCTGAGTTTTTCGAA
>JBGYGP010000039.1:0-2523 GCA_041820645.1 Proteiniphilum sp.
CCGGATTTTTAACGCCATGCGCGAGTACATCAACAGACACGGTTATCTGGAAGTGGATACGCCTGTTTTGCAGCCCATTCCGGGAGGAGCCGCAGCGCGTCCGTTTATCACGCATCACAACGCG
Organism: Proteiniphilum sp.; assembly: GCA_041820645.1. Taxonomy (GTDB): domain Bacteria; phylum Bacteroidota; class Bacteroidia; order Bacteroidales; family Dysgonomonadaceae; genus JBGYGP01. The sequence goes on from JBGYGP010000039.1 coordinate 125, forward strand.
CTCGATATCGACCTGTACTTGCGTATCGCCAACGAGTTGTATCTGAAACGCCTCATTGTGGGAGGATTTGAAGGTGTTTACGAATTTTCGCGCGACTTCCGCAACGAAGGCATGGACCGCACTCATAATCCCGAATTTACGGTGATGGAAATCTACGTAGCCTACAAAGATTACAGATGGATGATGGAATTTACCGAGCAAATGCTCGAATACATTGCCCGAAAGGTATTGGGTACAACCAAAGTGAAAGTGGGCGACAACGAAATCGACTTTAAAGCGCCCTTCAAGCGCGTTACAATGGTTGACGCCATCAAAGAGCACACCGGCATCGATATTTCGGGGATGAACGAAAGCCAGCTTCGCGAAGTTTGCAGGAAGCTCAACATCGAAACAGACGATACGATGGGCAAAGGGAAGCTGATTGACGGGATTTTCGGCGAAAAAGCCGAAGGCAAATACATCCAGCCGACATTCATCATCGATTATCCCGTCGAGATGTCGCCCCTCTGCAAAAAGCATCGCGAAAATCCGGAACTGACCGAACGTTTCGAACTCATGGTAAACGGCAAAGAGCTCTGCAACGCCTATTCCGAACTCGACGACCCCATCGACCAGCGTGAACGCTTCGAAGAACAACTCCGCCTGTCGGAAAAGGGCGACGACGAAGCCATGTTTATCGATCAGGATTTCCTTCGCGCCCTCGAATACGGTATGCCGCCCTCATCGGGTATGGGAATCGGGATGGACAGGCTTACGATGCTGCTCACCGGGCAGACCACCATACAGGAGGTGTTGCTTTTCCCGCAAATGCGCCCCGAAAAGAAGGCAAAAAAAGACTCTGCGGCCAAATACATCGAAATAGGCGTGCCGGAAGAGTGGGTTTCCATCCTCCAAAAAGCGGGATACACCGAAGTGAAAATGCTCCCGGAGGCAAATCCCAACAAACTCCATCAAGAGTTGTGTGGATTGAACAAGAAATTTAAGTCGGAACTGAACAATCCTACCGTTGAGGAGGTTAAAAAGTGGGTTGAAAACGCGAACAAATGAGTTCACTCGGAAAAATAGCAATACTCGGAGGCGGCACATGGGCGACGGCATTGGCGAAAATCGTGCTGATGAACGAAAAACATATCAATTGGTATATCCGCCGCGACGATCAGATTGAAGGATTTTACAAACTCGGGCACAACCCCTCTTACCTTACCAACGTAAAATTCAATCTGGCGCAAATATCGTTCTACTCCAACATCGAAAAAACAATCAAAGACTCCGACGTCGTCATCATCGCCATCCCCTCTCCTTACATCAAGCAATATCTGCGCAAGATATGGATGAACAGCGCTTTTAAGGGAAAGTTCGTGATTTCGGCCCTCAAAGGAATGGTTCCCAACGACAATGTGGTGGTGAGTCAATACCTCTCCGGCAATTTCAAGATTCCGCAAGAAAACATCGGCGTCATATCGGGGCCCTGCCATGCCGAAGAGGTCGCTTTGGAGCGGCTCTCCTTTCTTACCGTGGCCGGTGCCGATGCAAACAAGGTCGATCAGCTCGCGCAGACCATCTCTTCACGCATTCTGCACACATCGGTATCGGCAGATGTCGTGGGGATAGAGCTGGCTGCTGTTCTTAAAAATATTTACGCCGTTGCCGCCGGAGTTTGTTCGGGTTTGTTGTACGGCGACAATTTTCAGGCTGTGCTCATGAGCAACTGCGCCAAAGAGATGGAGCGTTTTCTCAATGCCATCGTCCCGATGGAAAGAAACATCTGCGAACAGCATTACCTCGGCGATATGCTCGTAACGGGATATTCGCAGTTCAGCCGCAACCGGACGCTCGGAACGATGATAGGCAAGGGCTATTCGGTAAAAACGGCGCAACTCGAGATGGAGATGATTGCCGAAGGATTTTACGGGGCGAAGTGCATTCACGAGATGAACAACCGCTTCAAGGTGAATATCCCCATTGCCGAAACGGTGTACGAAATCCTTCACGAAAAACTTCGCCCGCAAACGGCTATCAGAAAGTTGATAGAGAGTTTCTGACGAAAAGGATGCCCAAGGAGATGCTCTGTTTCGGATTGTCTCTTCTGCGGATAACGGTTACGGCCGGTTTTGAAATGCAGGCGTTTTGCCCGTTTGGTTAAAAAAGAGGGTCTTCAACGTCAATCAATGAGAACGATAAACAAATAATATACAACACAAATGGAAAAAATAAAGCTGACAATCAATCAGGTGTACGATTTTGTCTCCGAACAGGAAATTCTTCAGCAGGCAGAAACCGCTTCGGCCTGTAATCAGGCGTTGCACGACGGTTCGCGTGCGGGAAACGATTTTTTGGGTTGGGTAACGCTCCCTTCCTCCGTATCGGAAGAGTTGATAAAAGACATCGAGGATACTGCC
>JBGYGP010000040.1:0-2546 GCA_041820645.1 Proteiniphilum sp.
ATCGTAATCCCAGTAACCTCGGAATGTCTGGTGAACGCGATGAGCATGATAAGGTTTGTAGGGCGCCGGCCCGAGCCACATATCGTAGTCGAGTTCTTGAGGAACGAGTTGTGGTTCAAGGTGTTCTTTCCCTACCCAGTAAAATTTCCAGTCAAATCCGGTATGTTTGCTGATGGTAACTTTGAGAGGCCAACCCAGCAGGCCGCTATTGATAAGTTTTTTCAACGGTTTCACCGGTGTGCCCAAACCGTAAAACGGGTCTTTGAACCGAAACCATGTGTTGAGGCGGAAGATATTTCCGTACCGTCCGATGGCTTCGACCACCCGTTTGCTCTCACCGATGGTGCGCGTCATCGGTTTTTCGCAGAAAATATCTTTTCCGGCTTTGGCCGCTTCCACCGACATGACTCCGTGCCAGTGAGGCGGAGTGGCGATATGCACGATGTCTACATTCTTGTCGAGGATAAGGTCGCGGAAATCGTGGTAGCGGCTGATGCGGTCTTTAACCATAGCCGCAGCCTGATCGAGGTGGTTTTTGTCCACATCGCAGATGGCTACCACGCGGGTACTGTCATAAGGAATGTGTCCGCGTCCCATGCCGCCCACACCGATAATTCCTTTGGTGAGCTCGTCGCTCGGTGCGACAAATCCCTTCCCCAATACATTACGGGGAACCACGGTGAGAAGCGTTACTCCACCGAGGGTTTTTAAAAATTGTCTTCTGGAGGTCATTATTTAATATGTTTTAGATATAGAAAAAATGGAAGTTGTAAAAATAATGTTTTTTCCTGAAAAAATTCCTCTATTCGACGAAAAAGCTCAGTTTTTAACAAGCAGTGTCTTTCAAAGCGCGGTTTCGTCCCTTTTCAATCCTCTATTGTATTTCGAAATGCAACTACGGCATTGAATTTTATGATTGTTGTCCGATAAAAGTTCTTTTGCATAATAAAAAATTTATCGGACAGTGAGATAACTACAAAACTTTTGGGAAAAAGAATGAACAAATACAAATCCTCTCTGCCATACATCGATTAACCGGTTTTCTCCTTCGATTTTCCGCCTCCAAGCCCTCTCCAGTAATCGATCGTATGCCCATAGAAAGCAAACCAGACAAGGTAAACGAAACAGGGAATCAACACCCAATAGCCCGAACGCAACCCGCTGCCATCGGCTATGGCGCCGTAAACGAGCGGGAGAATGGCATTTCCGCTCAATCCCATAATCAGCAGAGAGGAGCCTGTCTTGGTGAGCTTGCCCAAATTGCGAATCGACAACGGCCATATCCCGGCATAAATAAGCGCATTGGGTAACCCCACCGATGCCAGAAACCATATCGAAACATTGGCCGAATGCCCGAAAAGAGTAACCGTTTTATCCATAAATATCACGCCCAGCGAGAGAAAAAGTCCGAGTGTTGTGCAAAATTTCAGCGCGTTAGTCTGCGAAACATATCGGGGGATGAAGATAATTCCCATAAGATAGCCGATAATGGTACACGTAAGTGTATATGAGGGAAAAAATTTGGCTTCGATGAGATTGATTCCCATAGAACCGGCGTAGTTGATGATGGTGTCGATGGCGACAACCTGCGTGCCCACATGCAGAAAAATGGCTATGGCACCAAAAATGAGATAGGGATAATGAAGCAGCGATTTCCGATGCGCCGACATTGCGGCATTTTCGCCAGACGGCTCGTTTTTTTCTTCCGGTTCGATTTCGGGAAGTACCGAATATCGGATGAAAAAACCTACCGCAAGCAATATCCCCGCAAGAATGGAATAAGGCAGGATAACGCGGCGGATTAAATCGTTCAGGAAAGTGTCTTTCGCCGCTGCATCCAATGTACCCGATTCCAATAAGGCAAAAAGGGCATCGTCGGTTGCCCGAAAAACGACTGCAGCAAAAATAAGTGGTGCAACAATTCCCGCAAATTTATTGAATATGCCCATGATGCTCATGCGCCGGGCAGCGCTGTCGATAGGGCCGATAATGGTAACGTAGGGATTGGCGGCGGTTTGCAAAATAGCCAATCCGGTTCCGATACAATATAATCCGACAAGGAAAACGGCGTACTGCCTCGTGAGTGCGGCCGGCACAAAAATAAGCGCGCCCAGCGCCATAAACACAAACCCATACAGGATGCCCCGCTTGAACCCTACCCTGTCGAGTAACAACCCGGACGGAACCGCCATGACAAAATAGGCAATGTAGAACGCAAAGGTTACAAAATAAGACTGAAAATGCGATAACTCCAACGCTATCTTGAAATAAGGAATCAGAATGGCGTTTACCCACGACACTAGACCGAAGACAAAATACATCACGGCCAAAATACCCATCGAGATATAAAAAACTTTTTTGTTCATCAAGGCAATATTATTTGGTGACAACGCCCGTAGTTCCTCCATGCTTTAAAGAACGTGAGTTCGACCTAAGCCACCATCCATTTCTCTTCATCAACAATGTCTGTATGCATATTAATCGAAGGCTTTTTAGGAAAGAATGAATATGCGGCTAATGCAGATAAGATGTTGATTACAAAGTTA
>JBGYGP010000041.1:0-3127 GCA_041820645.1 Proteiniphilum sp.
CCTTGAATCTTTTCCAACCCGCGAAAACGAGCCCAATCTTCTACAGCTTTGAACAATGCTTCCGATACTTCATGGTCGTCGATAAAATCGACAAACGAGAAGCGGACGTTTTTCTCGTTCCAAATCTTGTTTGCCTTGTGATTGACGATACCTGCTATTCTGCCAACTACCTCTTCGCCTTTGCAGGCCAGAAAATAGACGGCGTCGCAATGCTCGAAAGCCGGATTCTTCTCTTTGTTGAGCGTGGCCATTTCGTCATAAATCAAAGGCGGCACGAAGTTTTCGTTTCCGGCATATAAATCGATGTTGAATTGTACAAACTTTTTCAGGTCGTCTTTATCTTTTACCCGTTTGATAGTTATAGCCATATTTTTTCCGATTGATTATATACATTGATTTTCCACATTGAAAAATTTGTTTTCTCTCTTTTCAACGAAATACAAAGATAGTTTTTTTTGATTAATCATTGAAAAGATTATCCAGAAAATAGCTTCAGCCGATTTTGTAACTTGTATTTTTCGATTATCCGAAAAAAAATAACTACATTTGCAAACTTATAACGTTCATTCAAATCAATGATTAATCGAAATTTAATTCGTACGAGAATAGTGCAGATTGTCTATTCGTGGTATCAGAATGCGAACAAAGAGTTGCGCATTGCCGAAAAAGAGCTGATTTTCGGATTGCAAAAGTCTTACGATCTTTATTATTATCTGCTCCTTTTGATGTTGGAGGTTACAAAGGCATACGAAAACAGAGTGGAAACCAAACGCAACAAGTTTCTTCCTACCGAGGCCGATTTGAACCCGAATACCAAGCTGATGGAGAATAGGTTTATCAAGCAATTGGCGGCCAACAAGCAGTTGCGGAGTTATCTCGCAGAGCGTCCCATGTCATGGGACGAGCAGGAATCGTTTGTCAGGAATCTGCTCGAGACCCTCCTTGCTTCCGATATCTACCGGGAGTATTCGAAGTCGGACGACGACAGCTACGATGCCGATAGGGAGTTTTGGCGGAAAATATTCAAACAATATATTTACAACAACGATTTGTTGAACGAAATCCTGGAGGAAGAGAGCATCTACTGGAACGACGATGTTGAGGTCGTGGAAACGTTTGTGCTCAAAACCATCAAACAGTTTTCGGAGCAAAACGGCGAGAATCAACCGCTTCTGCCCATGTTCAAAAGCGAGGAAGACCGGGAATACGCCGTGCGGCTGTTGCGCGAGACCCTTCTCAACGAAAAGGAGTACCGCAGCCTGATTGAACGGCACAGCGAGAAGTGGGATTTTGATCGTATCGCTTTCATGGATATGATAATCATGCAGGTTGCTATTGCGGAAATCGTGAATTTCGAGTCGATTCCTACGACCGTTTCGCTGAACGAGTACATCGAGATAGCGAAGGTTTACAGCACGCAAAAGAGCGGCCTGTTTGTAAACGGAGTGCTCGACGCGGCGGTCTCTCAATTACGGAAAGAGAACAAAATCTTTAAAAACTGAATTTTATAACTCAAATAATTAAAAACAATGCTTATGAACATTTTACTTCAAGCCGCCGCAAACGGCGGGATGGGAACATCCCTGTTGCTGATGGTAGGGCTTATCGCCGTTTTTTATTTTTTCATGATTCGTCCTCAGCAAAAGAAACAAAAAGAGTTGCAGAAGACGCGCGAGGCCATGAAATCGGGCGACAAGGTGGTTACTGCGGGAGGCATTCACGGCCGCATCAAGGAGGTCGGCGACACTTGGTTTTTGGTGGAAGTGGCCGACGGAGTAAAGCTGAAATTCGAAAAATCTTCGGTTTACGCTTCCTCTTCCGACGCTAACGCGGGCGCCGCCAAATAGAGAAAAAACGTTGCCGGATATGAGTTTTGCATCAACTTTGAAAAGATGGTTGTCGAAAGCGATGTCGGTTTTTCCGAAATACAGGGCAAAAGTAGATTGGAAGAATCTCGGGTCTTTTTTGGCTTTTTTCCTTTTGGCATTTATCTTTTGGTTGATGCTTTTTTTTCGGCGCGACATCGAAACAACCTATAAAATTCCGTTGAAATACACCCATGTGCCTCACAACATCGTATTCGACCAGGCTCTCCCCGAATACATCGAGGTGCGTCTGGCAGACAAAGGCTCGGAGATTTTCAGATACGATTTCATCCTGAAAGATTCTCTCGAAATAGACGTGGAGGCATACAAAAACGATAATGCGGAGGTGATACAGGGCAGCGCCTTTTTGCAGCTTTTGCGAAAAAACCTTACCAACAGCACGAACATAAAAGGCTACAATCCGGGAGCTATTTCTCTGAAGAGCTCCAAATTGCAGCAAAAAACGCTGAGGGTGGTTTTCGACGGCGACATCTCCACCAGCCGCAACAACCTGGTGGCCGACAGCATCTCTTTTATCCCCCATGCGGTTACCGCATACGGCTCGAAAGAGAATCTTTCGAAACTGGACAAAGCCGTAACCGAGTACACCGTTTTCAGCAACCTCAAAGCCACCTCGCAATTCAAGATAAAGATAAAAAACGAGGAGGGTGTTAAGTTTGTGCCCGGCGAGGTGGAGGTCTTGATTCCCATCCTCGAATATACCGAAAGAGAATTCGAAATTCCCATTACGGCACGCCATCTTCCGGACAATTTATCGGTGAAGTTTTTTCCCTCTCAGGCAACGGTCGCATTCTCCGTTACGTTGGAAGAATACAAAAAAATTGTGGCCGAAGATTTTGAGATAAGCCTCGATTACAACGATTTTTATCAAAACAGCGACGGCAAGGTAGCCCTTACGCTTACCAAAAGCCCCGCCGTTATTCGCAATGCGAGGCTGTCGCCCTCTGCGGCGGAGTTTTTGTTCGAAAACAGGTAATATGATAAAAGTAGGCATTACCGGCGGTATCGGAAGCGGGAAAACGGTTGTCGCCGAGCTTTTCAGGTTGCACGGTATTCCCGTTTACCACGCCGACATGCAGGCAAAGCTGCTCAACGACACATCCGAAACCATTCGGGAAAAAATCATCCTCCGTTTCGGAAACGATTTGTACGCCGACGGCAGGCTCGACAGAAAACGGTTTGCGGAAATCATTTTTCAAGACCAGAACCTGCTCCGGGAAGCCAACTCCATCATCCATCCC
>JBGYGP010000042.1:0-6452 GCA_041820645.1 Proteiniphilum sp.
GATTTTAAGGCGGAACTGGTGAAAAATAAAAACCGTGAAGTAGCAATTGCCTATTACCGCGACGGTATTTTGAATGAAACCACTGCAATGATCGATTCCACAGGTGGGTTGGGTTTTTATCCCAAATCGGCCGTACAGATTTATCAAACTGTTACCCGAAAATATGGTTTTTTTGAGTCGTTCCCCGCAGGCGTAAAAATGGGAATACAAACCCTCAAAGACTATGTCGCTCAGTTTAAATATGTTTTCACAAAAGAAGGAGCATCTTCGCTGGGCGGATTTGGCGCTATCGGAAGTCTTTTTCCGCCCGTATGGGATTGGTATTCGTTTTGGATGATGACTGCCTTTTTGTCTGTAATGCTTGCATTTATGAATATTATTCCGATTCCCGGATTGGACGGAGGGCATGTGCTTTTCCTTCTGTACGAAATCATTACGCGACGCAAACCTAACGAGAAGTTTATGGAATATGCTCAGATTGCCGGCATGGTTTTGGTGCTCGGATTGGTAATTTATGCCAACGGCATGGATATTGTGAGAGCGATTTTCAAATAATTCAGAATGTATAGTGTGTAACAAGTTGCCTGGCCTACGCGCCTCGTAACTCATAACCCCTAAAAATGGTAATTTCAGAACTTAAGCATCAAGCGCAAAGACCGGTTTTTTCTTTCGAATTGCTTCCGCCGCTCAAAGGAAACAGCATCAAGCAGGTTTTCGATACCATCGACCGTTTAAAAGAGTTTGAACCCAAATACATCAATATAACTACGCACCACAGCGAGAATATTTACAAAGAAGATGAACGGGGGAATATCCGCAAAGTGAATGTGCGCAGGCGGCCGGGTTCGGTAGCTATTGCCGCTGCCATTCAGAATAAATACGGCATCAGAGCGGTTCCGCACATTATTTCGCAGGGTTTCTCGAAAGAGGAAACCGAGTACGCGCTTATCGATCTGGCTTTCCTTGGTGTCACCGATTTGCTTTTGTTGCGCGGCGATACAAAGAAACTCGATGCCGAACAGCGGAAAATGGATTGCCATCCGTATGCCACCGGTTTGCAGGAGCAGATAAACAACTTCAACCGGGGCATCGCTTACGACGGGTCTTCTTTCTCTGCGCCCGAAATCCCGTTTACTTACGGAATGGCATGTTATCCTGAGAAGCACGAGGAGTCGCCCAATATGGAATCGGAGGTTTTTTATACCAAGATGAAAGCCGATAACGGCGCCGATTATCTGGTTACCCAGATGTTTTTCGACAATCGAAAATATTTCGATTTTGTTGCTCGATGCCGTGCCGAGGGCATAACCATTCCCATCGTACCCGGTATAAAACCCATTCATCTGAAAAACCAATTGAACGTGTTACCGAAAATTTTCAGAACCGAATTACCCGAAGAGCTGGCGCGTGAGCTGCGAAAATGCAAAACCGATGCCGATGCCGTGGAAGTCGGAGTGGAGTGGTGTTTGATGCAGAGTAAAGAGTTGGTGCAACACAATGTTCCCGGCATTCATTATTATGCTTTGGGGGCTACGGAAAGTATTTATCGGGTGGCGAAAGAGGTCTATTGAAGGAGCGGGAATATGGGAATAAATGTCCCGCAAGCAGCGGTTTTGTCGATAAAAACCGGAAGCAGGAGGTCTTTGCTCTTTGCCGTTTTTTCATTACTTTTGCAAAAGTGATAAAAGATTGAGGAGAAATGTATTTTCGCGATATTATCGGCCTGCAGGATGTGAAACAACACCTTGTTCAAAGTGTGAAGCAAGGTATAATTCCTCATGCGCGGTTGTTTTACGGGCCGGAAGGGGTAGGGAAGTTGCCGTTGGCAATTGCTTATGCGCGATACCTGAATTGTGAGAATCGAGGAGAGGGAGATGCTTGCGGAAATTGTCCGTCGTGTCATAAGTTCGATAAATTCTCGCATCCCGATTTGCATTTTGTATTTCCGGTCGTAAAGTCCAAAACTTCGGACGAATATTTGCCCGAATGGCGCGAGTTTTTGCATACGCAACAGTATTTCAACCTCAATCAATGGCTCAATTATATCAACGCGGAAAATGCGCAGGGAGTTATTTATGCCAAGGAGAGCGACGAGATTACGAAAAAACTGAATTTTAAGCAATACGAAGGATTGTATAAAATCATGATCGTGTGGCTTCCCGAGAAGATGCACGATGCTTGCGCCAACAAATTGCTGAAATTGGTGGAGGAGCCACCCGAAAATACTCTCTTCCTGCTGGTTTCGGAAGATCCGGAAAATGTGTTGCCAACCATTCAGAGCCGTTGCCAGCCGCTCAATATTCGAAGAATAGAACAGGAGGAGATGGTGGCTGTTATTGTGCGGAAATACGGATTGGAGGAGCGGGCGGCTGTTTCGATAGCGCGAATTGCCGGCGGCAGTTTTTCTAAAGCCATGAACTTGATAAAATCGTCCGACGATAACGATTATTTTTTTGCGCTGTTCAAAGAGATGATGCGGGCGGCCATATCGAGGAACATCAAATCAATTAAAAACATAGCTTCGGAGCTTGCCGCCATCGGACGCGAAATGCAAAAAAGTTTTTTACTCTACTCGTTGCGTTTGTTTCGAGAATACTTTATCAGCAACCTCAACGAGCCGTGCCTGGTTTATTTGCGAGAAGAGGAAGAGCTGTTCGGCGTAAAATTCGCTCCCTTTGTGAACGAAAAAAACATTGTCGATTTCAACGATGAGTTTTCGTTGGCTTTCCGTCAAATCGAACAAAACGGAAATGCCAAATTTGTCTTTCTCGATCTGTGTCTCAAAACTACAACCATGCTGCTCAAAAAATAACAATAATATCGAAAAGCGGATTTTATCCGCGCAACTATGTATATCAAACAAAAATGGATCAGGAATTAATACAAGATAAATTGGCGGATATCGTTCCCGAAAAAACGGCAATCGAAAGGACAAAATCCTGCAAAGGTTGTTGCAAACACGATCGTAAACTGAATGTTTGCGATTGGTTGGCTGATTTTCCGGAAATGCAAAATCTCAACAATTTGGTTGAAGTGCAGTTTAAAAATACCCGGAAAGGATATTACATCAACAGCAACAACATCGAGCTTCGGCAAGGCGATGTTGTTGCGGTGGAAGCGACTCCCGGACACGATATAGGCACGGTAACGCTGATGGGCAAACTGGTGGAAAAACAAATGCGGAAAAACAATTTCCGCTCCAATGCCGAAGAGGGCGGATTGAAACGCATCTACCGCCAAGCCCGTGCGGTGGATTTGGAGAAATACGAATTGGCCAAATCCAAAGAAAATCCGACCATGATTCGGGCGCGTGAAATAGCGGATGCTTTGAAGCTGAATATGAAAATCGGGGATGTCGAATTTCAGGGTGACGGCAACAAGGCCATTTTTTATTACATTGCCGATGAGCGGGTGGATTTTCGCCAGTTGATTAAAGAGTTTGCCAACGAGTTTAAGGTGAAGATCGAGATGAGGCAAATCGGTGTGCGGCAGGAGGCGGGCCGGATTGGGGGAATAGGTCCTTGCGGGCGCGAATTGTGTTGCAGTAGCTGGATGTCGAGTTTTGTTTCGGTCTCTACTTCGGCCGCGCGCTATCAGGATATTTCGTTCAACCCGCAAAAACTGGCCGGCCAATGCGGAAAACTGAAGTGTTGCATGAACTACGAGGTGGATGTTTATGTGGAAGCGCAACGGAAATTGCCCTCGCGGGAGATTGTCCTTCAAACAAGGGATTCGGATTATTTCCACTTCAAGGCGGATATTCTTTCGGGGACGATTACTTATTCCACCGACAAAAATATGCCGGCCAATCTGGAAACAATCTCTGCAAAACGCGCTTTTCAGATTATCGAGATGAATAAAAAGGGGAAAAAGCCGGAAAAACTTTCGGCATCATCCAGTCAGGAACAAACAGTTCAAAGCACCGATTTGCTCGAAAGCGAGAGTATTACTCGTTTTGACAGAAAGAGAAAAAATCCGCATCCTAACAAACGGAAAAAAATGCGAAAAAAACCGTCCGATAATCCGAGAAGAGAAAACAATAATTCCTCATCAGAGAAACAATGAGGCGTAAATCCGCGCTGTTGTCGATTTTAGGGATATTACTCTTTTTTTCGTGCAAACACGATGAAGTGTATTTTAAGTATCGTGTTCTCCCGGAAGCTCGTTGGGAGAAAGAACAGGCTTTGTCGTTTCTGCTCGATTCGTTGGACGTGCTGCCTACCCGGAGGTACGATATTTGGTTGGAAATAACCAACCGTTCGGCATATCCGTACAAAAAATTATGGCTTTATATCGACCAAAATATTACCGACAGCGTTTTCACAACCGATACCGTGGAGGTTGAACTTGCCGACGACTTGGGTCGATGGCAGGGTGCCCACGTGGGTACGTTGTACCAAATAAGCCACAAATATATCTCGTTGGCCGAATTGGATACCGCCAAAACGTATCTGCTCAGAGTGCGGCAGGCCATGCAAGACTACCGGATAAACGGAATTGAAAGAGTGGGGGTGAGGGTGCGCTGATTTTTTAACCCAGATTAAGGGTAGGGATAAGTTGCTCCTGCGGGGCGCGTTCTCTTTCGGGGCTGTCTGCCCCGAACTCCGACATCCTTTTCTTGTGTCAAGACAAGAAAAGGATGCAAAAGAAACTCAAGGCTCCCGCTCCGAGCCGACCCGCTATGTGCTTGCCCGCTAAACGAAAAAGAACTCGCTTCGCTCAAACAGTTTTTCGTTCTGGACGCGCGCTGCGCACAGCGGGTGCCCCGTCTCTCCACTCGAGGCCTTCCGGGTTTTGCGAAGCAAAAACAGAGTAGGGGCGTATGCAATACGCCCCTACGTGAATATTTTTGAATGTAAAACCAACTTTTTTGAATGCGATACTAACCTTTTTGAATGCGATACTAACCTTTTTGAATATATTACCAACCTTTTTGAATACATTACCAACCTTTTTGAATACATTACCAACCTTTATGAATACGCCACCAACCTTTATGAATACGCCACCAACCTTTATGAATATACCACCAACCTTTATGAATATACTACCAACCTTTATGAATACGCCACCAACCTTTATGAATACGCCACCAACCTTTTTGAATACACTACCAACCTTTATGAATATACCACCAACCTTTATGAATACGCCACCAACCTTTTTGAATACACTACCAACCTTTTTGAATACATTACTAACTTTTTTGAATATAACTACCACCTTTATGAATATAAAATTAACCTTTTTGAATATAAAATTGACTTTTCCGGATTGTTTTTCCGGCAAAAGCGTTATATTTGCGTTTTAACAACCAATAAACCCCGAATTACTTTTTTGTCTTGACACAAGAAAGGAATCAAAAAAGGTCGAGGCTTCTTCTCCGAGCCGATTCGCTGCGTGCTTGCGCGCTAAAGACAAGAACCCGCTTTTGCTCAAATCGATTGCTTGATAATTTACCGGACAGCAATAATTTTTTGAGGAGAAAGAGTTTCGCTTTGAAAATAATTTCTATTTTTGTGCTGTATTCAAACTAAAATTAATTTATAACTATATGAGAAAAACATTTTTATCGCTGATTTTATGCGGTTGTTTCGTTGCTTTTTCTTCTGCCCAAAGCATTAAAGTAATATCCGGTTCTTTGGATTTTCTTAAAGAGCAACAAGTCTTGAAATTTGAGTTTACTTATGACAATATGCAGGTAGGAAAACTCACAGAACAGGAATATGTGGATAAAAAAGTTTACGAAAAAGGCAGCGCGTGGCAAAAAGCCTGGATAAGCGATCGTGCAAATCGTTTTGAACCGAAGTTTTTGGAGTTGTTCGACAAAATCATGAAAAAGAAAGGTATCTCATCGGGAGATGAAGGCGCTCACTATGTTTTTGTGGTAAACACCGATTTTACGGAACCCGGGTGGAATGTAGGCGTTATGAGAAGCAACGCTTCTATAAATTTAACTTGTAATGTTTTAGACATAGCTTCGGGAGAAGAAGTTGCCGTAATTGCCATTACCAGGGCGTCGGCCAATGACTTCATGGGAACGGATTTCGATACCGCCTACCGTATTCAGGAGTCGTATGCCAAAGCCGGTAGAGAATTGGCCAAATTCTTAATAAAGAAAGGGCAACTGTAAGGCACAGCTCTCGCTTAGTTGTTTGTAGTAACTAAGTCGAAAAAGTTTTGCCGGTAGGTTTCTCCGATCGGAATCTCTTTTTCCCCGATAATAATCCGGTTTTTATTGATTTTCCTTACCTTGGAAATGTTTACGATAAAAGAGCGGTGAACCCGTTGAAACTCTTTGCCGGGAAGTTTGTCTTCAATCGCTTTCATACTCATCAGCGTGAGGATGGGTTTGCTTCCCCCGGATTCGGTATAAATTTTGATGTAATCTTTCAACCCCTCGATATATAATATTTCGTCAAAAAGCACTTGCAGGAGCTTGTATTCCGAAC
>JBGYGP010000043.1:0-3739 GCA_041820645.1 Proteiniphilum sp.
AACGGATAAAAGCAGGAGGTATCCGTGAGGTAATTCTCGCACTCAGCGCGACCATGGAGGGAGACACCACCAATTTCTATATTTTCAGAAAGCTACAACCGTTCGACGTAAAAGTGAGCATCATCGCGCGGGGAGTATCGGTGGGCGACGAGATTGAATATGCCGACGAAATTACGCTCGGACGCTCCATCCTCAACCGGACTCCGTTCGACGAATCCTATAAATTGGAAGGGAAAAGATGAAATCGTTACAAATACATTATTACACAAGTATCGTTGTGTTGGCAAGCCTGTTTTGTTTGTCGTTTTTCGCGGATGCTCCAAACATGCGTTTCGATAACTTATCCATCGAAATGTATGTTATTGCAGCTACTCTTGTTACCATCCCGCTTGCATTGAGGTATTTTGCAATAACGATAAAAAAAACGCCGGCAGCAACCGATGTCGATACCGCTTTCAGAAAATACAAAAGCACATACTTGTTGAGACTGTATGTTCTCAACATTGCCGCATTAATCAATACGGCTCTTTTTGCATTGTCGGGAAATAGCAATTTCATGTGGTTATCCGTTGTGTTGTTTCTGACCTATCTGTTTTGCAAACCATCGGAGCGGGAATTGAGAACGATGGTAAAGACCGAAAATCCATCACCTGAAGAATGACCGACTTGTTCGACAACAAAGACATCAGGCTTCGCGCGCTTGAACCGGAAGACCTCGACGCGCTCTATCGCTGGGAAAACGATTCGCGCCTTTGGCAATACGGAGCCGCCATAAACCCTTATTCGAGATTTTCGCTGAAACAATACATCGAAAACGCCAATGCGGACATCGACCAAACCAAACAATTGCGTATGATAATTGTGGAAAAAAAGAGCGAAAAACCGGTTGGAACAATCGACTTGTACGATTTCGATTTTATTCACAAACGAGCCGGGGTAGGCATCCTCATTGACGAAGAGTTCAGAGGAAAAGGCTACGCCTTGCAGGCTCTCAACTGCATCAGGGAATACGTTTTGGGGCATCTAGGCATGAAACAGATATATGCCTTTGTCCCCAAAACCAATATCCCCAGCCTGCACCTTTTTGAAAAAGCCGGATATGAAAAAACAGCCGTGTTGAAAAAATGGCTATCTTTGAAACTACAATTTACGGATGTGGTCGTTTTTCAAATAATTCAACCGAATTGATATGCATCAGGAGATAAAGAAAGTTTGCGAAATATTGGAGAAGGGAGGCGTTATCCTCTATCCCACCGATACCGTTTGGGGGATAGGGTGTGATGCTACCGACGAAGAGGCTGTGCGAAGGGTGTACGAGATCAAACGGCGCAACGACACGAAATCGATGCTCGTTTTGCTGGACAATCCCGTCAAGTTGCAAACGTATGTGCGGGAAGTTCCCGAGATAGCATGGGATCTGATTGAACTTACCGATAAACCGCTTACCATCATCTACTCCGACGCAAGAAATTTGGCGCAAAACCTTATCGCCGAAGACGGCACAATCGGCATCCGCATCACGGAAGAGCAATTTTCCGCACAATTGTGCAAGCAGTTTCGCAAACCCATCGTATCTACCTCGGCAAACATCAGCGGACAGGCGGCTCCCGACTCGTTCAAGGCCATTGACGAAGAGATAAAATCGGCAGTGGACTACGTGGTGCAATTCGGGCAGAAAGAAAACCGGAAAGGACAACCGTCGAGCATCATCAAACTCGATAAGAACGGGACAATCAACATCATCAGAAAATAAATTTTCGCACCGCAAAAAAATGAGACTCAACGACCTCTTCAATCGTTTTCTGACATGGCGTGTAACACACGTCAAAGAGAGTCATTTCATGTTGTTTGTCTGTCTGTTGGTAGGAGTTTGCACAGCTTTGGCGGGCTATCTTCTGAAACTCTCCATCCATTTTATCGAAAAGTTTCTTACCGACAACTTTTCGCAGACAGGAGCCAATTACCTCTATCTGCTCTATCCCATTGTAGGCATCTTTTTGGCAGGACTTTACGTGAAATACATCGTAAAAGACGACATCAGCCACGGGGTTACCAAAATTCTGTTTGCCATTTCCCAACGCAAGAGCCGCATCAAACCGCACAATACTTACAGTTCGCTGATAGCAAGCTCCATCACCATCGGGTTCGGGGGGTCGGTTGGAGCGGAAGCCCCTATCGTACTAACCGGCTCTGCCATAGGCTCCAATATCGGGAGGTTCTTCAAACTCGACCAAAGAAACCTGATGCTGCTGGTGGGATGCGGTGCGGCAGGCGCCATTGCCGGAATTTTTAAAGCGCCTATCGCGGGGATTCTGTTTGTTATCGAAGTGCTGCTGCTCGATTTGACACTCTCGTCAATTCTGCCGTTGTTGATAACATCGGTAACCGCCACTACCATTTCGTACATGCTCACCGGAACCGATGCCATGTTTGCCTATTCACAGGTAACAGGTTTTGAGCTGCATCGCATTCCGTATGTGATTTTTCTGGGAATTGCCTGCGGGTTTTTATCACTCTACGTTACCCGAACGATGAGCTGGATTGAAGATTTCTTCGTCAAACTTGCGCCCGGACAAAAATTTTTGGTTTGCTCCGCCATTCTGAGTATCCTTATTTTCCTTTTTCCTCCGATGTATGGCGAAGGATACCAATCCATTGAGATTTTACTTGCCGGAGGCGACAATTTCAAAGAGTTGCTCAACGGGAGTCTGTTTTACCAACTCCAGAACAGATGGGGTATCGTTCTGTTTTTAAGTCTGATTCTGGTTTTTAAGATATTTGCTACAAGTGCTACCAACGGCGGCGGCGGAACGGGCGGAATATTCGCCCCTACCCTCTTTTTTGGGATGTATCTTGGGGTTTGTTTTCTCGTACAGTCTCAATCAATTGGGTTACACTCCCTACTTGCCGCAGGAAAATTTTGCTCTGTTCGGAATGGCGGGCGTGATGGCGGGCGTGATGCATGCGCCGCTCACAGGCACTTTTCTGATTGCTGAACTCACCGGCGGATACGATTTGTTTTTGCCGTTGATGATTGTTGCCATCTCTTCTTACGCCACCATCATCCTGTTCGAAAAACACAACATCTATGCGATGCGTCTTGCCAAGAGCGGCAAACTCATTACCCACCACAAAGACAAGGCGGTGCTAACCTTCCTCAAGGTAGAAGATATGCTCGAATCCGACATTCCTACGGTAGGCCCCGATATGACGTTGGGGGATACGGTAGAGGTAATCTCCATAAGCAACCGGAATCTTTTTCGGGTAGTAACAGATAACGGTTCTCTATTGGGATTGGTTTATGTAAACGATATACGCAACATCATGTTTCGGCCGGAACTCTACTCCGAACTCAAAGTCGAAAAATTCATGGTGGGTGCTCCTGCCAAAATAAACATCGACACCCCCATGGAAAAGGTGATGAACACGTTTGAAGATACCAAGGCATGGAATCTCCCCGTTGTGGACAACAACAATATCTACAAAGGCATCTTGTCGCAATCTTCCGTTTTCAACTACTACAGGGATGTTCTGGTGAAGAATTATTCAGAGGACGATGCATGATTAATTTTTTTCAAACTCCAACTTGTCCTTTGGTTTCACACCGATTCCCGGCAAATCGGTAGCGATGATTTTTCCGTTTTCGAGCGTAGCACCGACGAAACAGTCGTTGCCGATGAGGAGGGCGCCGTCAAGGTCGGCGAAGTCGATTCCGGCATAGAGCTGTGCGGCGGCGGAG
>JBGYGP010000044.1:0-4084 GCA_041820645.1 Proteiniphilum sp.
GTTACTGCGGAAACATCAACGTGAAAATACTGCCTTGGGGAGACGATTTTACCGAAATCTTTCCTTTATGCCGCACCATCATCTGCCGGCAAATACTCAGCCCGATGCCGGAACCGATGGGTTTGGTGCTGTAAAAGGGGATAAATATTTTATCGATTGCGTCTTCCGAAATACCTGTTCCGTTATCGAGTATGTCGATATGAACCTCATTGCCCACTTGTGCCGCACGGATTTTTATTTCCGGTTTGGGGCGATGGAGTGTGGCATCGTTGGCGTTACGAAGAAGGTTTATCAGTATTTGCTCCACCATATCGCGGTCTGCCCGAAGCAAAAGCTGTTCCGGATGGCAGGTGTAGGAGAAGTGAATCTTCTCCGTCGCCACAAGCAATTGCAACGACCGAAACAACGCCTCTGCAGGAATGGAACGGATAAACGGTTGTTGTATTTTAGTTAGCTTGCGATAGTTCTCGACGAACGAAAGCAATCCTTTGCTGCGTCGGTGGATGGTTTCCATTCCCTGTTTCATGATTCGATAATCTTCGGAATCGGTATCGTCTGGAATTTTGCGTTCGTTGAGCGTTTCGGAAAGAGAAATAATGGGTGTGATGCTGTTCATGATTTCGTGCGTGAGCACACTGATAAGTTTCTGCCACGCTTGCGACTCGGCTTCATCCATCATGGCATCGTGCGTGCGGGAACGAAAAATATCCAGCGCATCGTTCATTTCCCGCAAAAGGAGATTGAACTCATCGTTAGCTCCAGAACTGACAAAGTGTGTAGAGAAATCGGAATGACGAATACCCGCAATCAATTGTTCCATGCGATTGATCAGCTTTTTGCGATCGAAATACATGGAAACACCAAGGGCAACAATTCCAGCCAATATCAACGCGGTTGAGAATATAAATCCTTGCAGACAAACCCACGCGCCGGCCAACGATAACAAGACAATCGTGGCGATTTTCAGGGAGAAGATGTGCTTGGATCTGAGTTTCATTGTTGTTTATATTTTTCCATTTTCCGATATAAGGCAAATCTCGAAATACCCAGCAACCCTGCTGCTTGATTCATGTTTCCGTCCGCCTGTTCGAGTGCTTTTTCGATGGCTGATTGTTCCAGCTCTTCCAGGTTCAGATTCTCGGATTTCGTTTTTCGCACAGGCGCCGGTTTCAGCATAAAGTCATCGGCAGAAAGCGCATATCCCGATGCCAGAATCACAGCGCGTTCCATGGCGTGCTGCAATTCGCGCACGTTGCCCGGCCAGTTGTATGCGTTTAGTTTCCGCAACGCAGATATAGATATGTTCCGGATGTCTTTCTTGTATTTTTTTGCGAACCGATGTAAAAAATGATGGGCAAGCAACTCGATATCTTTTCCACGCTCACGCAGTGGGGGGAGATGCATCTCGATGGTATTGATACGGTACAGTAAATCTTGCCGAAACCCGCCACGGGCGACCATTTCGTGAATATCGGCATTGGTAGCGCAAAGCAAACGCACGTTTATGTGTATGGGAGCAGTGCCGCCAAGGCGCATTATTTGTTGTTTTTCGATAGCTGTTAACAACTTCATTTGCGTTGCGGGCGTGAGGTTTCCGATTTCATCCAAAAAAAGTGTTCCACCCGATGCAATTTCAAACCGCCCGGCTTTTTCCTTCTTGGCATCGGTAAACGCTCCTTTTTCGTATCCGAAGAGTTCGCTTTCGAACAGTGTTTCGGGAATAGCGCCTAAATCGATATGCACGAACGGCTTGCCGGCGCGCGGGGAACAACAATAAAGCAGGTTAGCAATCAGGTCTTTCCCGGTTCCGTTTTCACCCAGGATCAGTATGTTGGCATCGGTATGTTTCAGTTTGTCGATGGTTTCAAACAAGGATTGCATCACTTGACTTTCTCCGATAATTTCGGGAAACGAAAGGTTGCTTTCCAATGCCGCCACTTGTTTTTTCAGTTGCGAAACCTCCGCACGTCTGCGGCGTAATTCCACGGCCGAAGCCACCGTTGCCAGCAACTTATCCTTTGCCCACGGTTTGGAAATAAAATCGGTTGCGCCGGCTTTTATGGCTTGTACCGCTTTTTCGGTATCGGAATATGCTGTAACAAAAATCACCACCGCGTCCGGATCAATTTTTTTTATTTTTTCGAGCCAGAAAAAACCCTCCCGGCCGCTATCGGCATCTTTCGTGAAATTCATATCCAGCAAAATCACATCGGGAGCGAACGTTTCCATAAAATGGACGATGCGGTCGGGCTGCGTAGTAACTTTTACTTTTTCGACGTGTGGCTGCAACAGCAGGTTTAGCGCGAAGAGAATGTCTTCGTTGTCGTCGATGATTAGTATTTTGCCGAGTTTGGACATTTGTTGAGGTATTTGATGTCCCGCAATGCGGGATTTACGTTTCACTTCAATTTGGATGTTAGGTATTTAATTTTGAACTATTTCCCGAAATCAAACCACGGAACCACATCCGCTGCCGACCGTTTTTGATATTCGTTTCCGCCATACACCAAAGTTTTTTCCAATTCTTGCTTGGTTTCCAACGCGGCGTAATAATTCAGTCCTTTAAATAGATCGGGCATGATGGTTTGCGTGGCTTTTATTTCCACAATCTCAGTTTGTTGCGGTCTTTCGAGCAGTAAATCCACTTCGTTGCCGGCGGTATCACGCCAATACCACATATTGGTCTGTAATTCATATTGGTGCTCAGCGCGTTTTAGGTATTCTGCAATGATCATATTCTCAAAAATTGCCCCTTTTACCGAATGATTGACCATGCCGTCCGAATCATTTATCTTTAATAAATGGCACAGTAGCCCCGTATCATAAAAGTACAATTTTGGAGTTTTGATAATCCTTTTACTGAAATTTTTATAAAACGGATGAAGCAAAAATACAATGTAACTGCTTTCAAGTGCCGACAACCACGATTTTGCCGTCGGTTGCGAAATGCCGCATTCATTGGCTAACGCGTTAAGACTCAGTAGTTGTCCCGCTCGCGTTGCACATAACGCGATAAAACGTTGAAAAGTCAGCATATCTTTTATGCCGATGATTTGGCTTACATCGCGTTGCACATACGTTTGTATATAGTTCTTGTAATACACTTCGGGACTGATATTGCGGTGATATATCGCAGGATAAAAGCCGGTAATCATCGCATCCAAATAATTCTCTTTCAACCATCCGGCTTCTTTTAATTCCTGAATGTCAAACGGGAATAATTTGAATATGACAACTCTTCCCGAGAGACTTTGGGTGATGCGTTGCATCAGGTGAAAGTTTTGTGAACCCGAAAGAATGAACTGATCCATGATGCCACTCTCATCAACAATGCCTTGTAAGTAGGAGAAAAGGTGTGGAACACGTTGTACTTCGTCAAAAATGACATACCTGTCGTATTGTTTCAGGAAACCATTCGGATCATTCTCTGCAAACGCGCGCACATCCGGATTTTCCAGCGTCACATATCTGTAATCCGGAAAAAGGAATTTCAATAGGGTCGTTTTACCCGATTGTCGCGGTCCGGTAATGGCGAGAATTGGATATTTTCCCTTTAACCGCTTTATCGAATGGATGATCTCTCTATTTGCAATCATTATTTAATTCAATCATTTGATACACAATACAAAGATAGGTATAACTTTGAAATATCCAAAGAATAACTTTGAAATATCCTTATTTCAACTTTGAATTTTCAAAAGAAATATTTTAACAATACACAATTGACTCGAAATATTTGTTCCGCCCTCAAAAAGTATGGTATAATGTACCGTAAACTTCAACCCCAATTACACCACAAATATAAACATAATTCTTTACAAGACATGTGCGAAATCGAACTTGTTTTGTGCGAAAACGCACTCTATAAACAAAGATTATTATTTATAATAATATAAAATACAATCACTTATAATATCGGCACGGAGTTTGTTATCGGTTTCTTATGAAACGATTCGGTTTGTTTATGTTGGTTTTGTTCTTGCTGGGGCAGCTTGCCGCGCAAGACACACTTCGGCTCACATTGGACGAAGCGGTGGCGCTCGCCCGCAGGCAGTCGCCGCAGGCGGTGGCGGCACGCCATCAA
>JBGYGP010000045.1:0-3389 GCA_041820645.1 Proteiniphilum sp.
AAACAAAAACACCTCGAAAAACAATATTTCCCCGTCTTGTTCAAGCAGCCATAACTATAAAATCAATTCCAATCCATCGTATGCAAAAAACATATTCGAAGGGATTTCTTTTTCAATTTCAGCATGCAATCCGGCGTGATGGCTCATGTGAGTAAAATAGGTTTTCTTTGCGCCGATTTTCCGGGACAGGGCAATCGCCTGTTCTATGTTTTGATGCGAAATGTGTTCTGCCTTTCGTAACGCACTAACAACGAGTGTATCCATTCCATCCAATTTAATTAGTTCCGAGTCGGGTAAAGTTTTCAGATCGGTCAAATAGGCAAAATTTCGTATTTTAAACCCTAATATCGGCAACTTGTAGTGCATCGCCCGTATGGGCATGATAGCAACATCGTTTACATGAAACACTGTCGAATCGATAATCGGGCTTATCCGAATATCGGGAACTCCAACGTAATTATTGTTCGAAAAGCAATACGGCATTCGTGCTTCAATGTTTGCTTTTACCCGTTCTTCGGCATAAATTCTGACTGTTCCGAATCGGGAATAAGGCCGCAAATCATCAATTCCGCCGGTGTGGTCGTAATGTTCGTGTGTAAGCAACAATGCATCCATTTTTTCGAACGGAATCCGGAGCGCCTGACAACGAAAATCGGGCGTGCAATCGATAAGAATATGTGTACTACCATCTACCTCGATGTAAACGGAGGAGCGAAGACGCCGGTCTCTCTTATCATTTGATTTGCAAACCGCACAAGTGCACCCTATTTCGGGGACACCGGTTGAAGTACCAGTCCCTAAAAATTTGATTTTCATATATATGTTGTAAAAAACAAGCCAGCTCGTTTGAAACAATGAGCCGGCTCGTGGAATATTTTTACAGTAGGTAAAGTTTAGTATTCTCTTTCCAAAATCCAAAGGTCATTGAACGGCACGCCGTATGTTTTTCTAAGGTATTCGGTGTTGCCCAAAGCGGAGTACCTTTTATAGATTTCATCGCGTTTGCCGGCGGCAGATTCTCTATCGTCGTAGCTTGCAGCAATTACACGATACATACCTTGTTCGTTTTCGGCGAGAATCACGCTATATCCTTCGTTTTCCATTCTCGATTTCAACGATTCCGCATTCAATTTTACGCTTAAAGATGCAATCACGACACTGAATTTTTTCAAATTGGCGGCGTCGGATGCATAAACCGGTTCTACTTTTTCTTTCCTTACCGATACTTCAACCGGAGGAAGAGGAGCAGCGTCTTTTACAACCGTAGTCGGCTGAGAAGCAGATTGTTGCATCTCTCTCTCTTTGGCAGCTTCATATACTTGTTTGTATGCGCTCTGTTTGGGTTTGCAAGATGTTTCGAGTAGCAGAAGCGCGCCTAATGCCATAGCAAAATAAATTGACTTTTTCATTGTTATTCGATGTTTTATAGTTTGAAACGTGTTAAACTTGGGGCAAAGATAGAAATAAGTAATTAAGTTTGTGCCTCTGTCGATGTGAAAATAAATTAAATTGTTAAAATCTACTCCAAAAACAGGCTTTTGAGGGTTTTATAATTGTTTAAAACCGATTCCATCAAGCAAAAACAAGTGTGATAAAACGACAAAATGATGTTGTCGAGATTTTATTTCTATTTCTTCAATGTTATCGATTTTAGATTCAACTCTTTTCCGCTATACACGGTATCTGTAATGAGTGAATCTTTATATCCGGTAGCGGGATCGGGGATGATGCCGATTTTCCAAATACCTTCTTTCAGACCTTTGAACAGAAACGCTCCTGTTGAGACTTCGGGGATTGAAATCAGGGTATCCGTATCGTGAACGATGATGACATAAGGATTTGCCTCGAGCGGCAAAGCATTTCCCTTGACAGAGCCGCGGAAAGTTTCGGGGAAAGCACGCAGATTGGGATAGAAGAAATAGTTTCCGTTGATTTCTCTTATCGACAAAGCAGCATTAATATCAACCATGACGGAAGAGATGTAGTTTGGATAAAGATCGGCATTCACATCGACTACAACGCCGTCGAGAAACTCTTCGGGAATAATCAGGTTGTGAAGATTGCCATTTATTTTCAGCGAAGAATTATTGCCGAACACGATTTTCAGCTTTTTCAAATGTCCGATGGGAAAATACTGATCTACCAGTTGTTTGTATTTTCCGTTGGTCAAAGTGAGTATGTTGTAAACGTCCGAAGAATATTCCAGGGCTTTCCACGTTGCCTGTCCCGCTATCGAATCGGCCTGCAAGGCTTCAATCGAGCTGATTTCGAGGTTGAATTCCGAAATACGGATAGCCGCCGCATCGGTAAGGTTTATTCGCAAGCGGGTGGCATTCAGACTGGGGTCATTCTTACCGCACGAAGATAACAAAAGCATGAACAAAAAAACGAAAGAAAATATTTTTTGAGATTTCATATCATTCAATTTTTTGCAAAAATAATCATTACGCCTTTTATTACCCTGCTTTTTCAAGAAAATGTTTTAGACAGTTGATTAATTCGGGAAAATGCGGAGACTAACGAACAAAAAAATAATAAAGTCTGTCGATAAGATTTTTACCTCAAAGGGGATGTGGCAACAAGCGGCGCTTGAGGCATTTTAGCGTACCGCCGTAAACAAAAACATTACAAATGTGTTATTATTTCAATAATTGAAGATTTTTAGTTTTTTATGAAAAACAGTACTCTTTTTCTGCTTTTGGGAATCGCGGCATTGTTTTCGTTATGCGCTAACGATGTCGATAAAAAGGGCAAGGCTTATTCCAACGACAAGGGTACAGCCCCGGTTTTGAACGATTCAGCGATAATGGCCAACGAGAAAAAATCGATACGGTTATTCAATAAATTGATGGACTCTTTTAGTCCCGATTGGGAAGAAAAAGAGATGGATACCTCTATTTACCCGCCTTATTTCGGAGGAGCGTTTGTAAACGAACAGGGCAAGTTTGTAATTGCCGCAACTACCGACGACGAAACCACGCGAAAGGTCTTTGCAAAAAAAATCGGTTCTAACGATTTTATTCTTCAGAAAGTGGAATTTTCTTATATCGATTTACTTCGGATTATCAATAAATTAGAAGATTTTCTGGCCGATTCGACCGTTTCTTCCGACCATCCGGTTTTGGCAAATTTTGCGGGCGCCTATCCCGATGTCGTGGATAATCGGGTGCGTGTTACATTGCAAAAGGCAACCGATGAGGTTGTCGCAGCTTTCAAGAAAGACATTTCAGACTCTCCCGCCATAATTTTCGAAGAGGGTAACCGACCGGTATTGCATTGACGATTTTCAAAAAATCTCCAATACGACGCATTATAAGGTGAAACCCTCCCCCTCCAATGTACTTCCGAAGTTATTTTAAATATGTCCCGAAGTTAATTGATGCACTTCC
>JBGYGP010000046.1:0-5656 GCA_041820645.1 Proteiniphilum sp.
AGGTCGGCGAAGTCGATTCCGGCATAGAGCTGTGCGGCGGCGGAGATGGCGCACGATGTTTCGGTCATGCAGCCCATCATCACCTTCATGCCCAACGCCTGTGCGAGGTTGCGCATTTTCCACGCTTCGCGCATGCCGGTACATTTCATCAGTTTGATGTTGATGCCAGAAAATACACCTTTGAGCCGTTCTACATCGGTAAGGCGTTGCAGCGATTCGTCGGCGAAGACGGGCAGCGGACTCTCTTCGGTGAGTCGGGCGATGTTGTCCAGTTCGTGTTTGGGCATCGGCTGTTCCACCATTACAATTCCTTTCTCCTTCATCCAGAAGATCATGTCGAGTGCTTTGTGACGGTCTTTCCACCCCTGGTTGGCATCTACGGCAAGCGGCAAATCGGTTACGGAACGGATGGCTTCGATCATCCGTTTGTCGTCAGCGCCGCCTACTTTTACTTTCAGTATGTTGAAGCGTCCGAGGGCTTCGCGGGTTTTTTCGCGCACCACCTCATCGGTATCGATACCGATGGTGAAGGTCGTGTTGGGGACGTTGTTACGGTCGAGGCCATACATCTTGTACCACGGCACGCCGATGATTTTTCCCACCAAATCGTGCAGTGCAATATCCACGGAGGCTTTGGCCGCAGTATTGTTGATGGCGATTTTATCCACATAGTCCAAAATCTCGTCGATATGTGCAGGATCGGAGAAGCCCGATAAATCCACTTTTTTCAGAAACTCAATTACCGATGCCTGCGTTTCGCCCAGGTATGGCGGCAACGAGGCTTCGCCGTATCCGGCGAGGCCGTCGTATTCTATTTTGGTAAGTACCACGGGGGTGGTTTTGCGCGAAAATCCCGAAATGGTGAACGTGTGGCGCAATTCGAGATCGTAAGGAGTCCATGAAAGTTTCATCTTTGTCGATTTTTTAACGGATTTGGTTTGGGAAAATATCGGGCGCACAGCCATTGCAGCCGTTGCTAAGGCGGATGTTTTGAGAAAATCTCGTCGGTTTTGTTTCATTTTTCTGAGTTTTAAACAAACGAAAATGTTTGTGTTTACCGGTAGAATGTGTTGTTTGCGATGTCTTCAATCCCTACGGTGTTTACCTCTCCGATAATTCGTTTGGAGCGGAGGTATCGTTTGGCATTGTACTCGTCGTAGAGCGGATCGTCGGGATCGAATCCGGCCACCTTAATATAATCCGAGGCATGGATAAACCGGTTGTTTCCGATGTAAATTCCCACGTGCACCACTCGCTCCTGCGGATTTTCGGGTGTTGCTTCGGAGCCGAAGAACATCAAATCGCCGGGCCGGAGGCCGGCGAAATTTCGGCTGTCGTCTACCGGTTTTCCGGTTTCGGCCTGCTGCGAAGCGTCGCGTTGTAGAATTATGCCGTGCAGGAAATAGACCAATTTGGAGAAACCGCTGCAATCGAGTCCTTTTGACGAGGTACCTCCCCAAACGTAGGGAATGCCCTTGAAGCGGAAAGCGGTTTCGACGATGCTCTCCGGCGTAAGCGCTATCTCTTCCATCCATCGGGGAAGCTTTTTCGCGTCGGATGTCGGGATGAATGCCTCACGTCCGTCGGGATAGGTTACCCGATAAAATTTGCCTTTCGTCTCTTTCAAAACCAGCATGTCTCCGATAACCAGATCGGAGACTGTTTGCGAGGCGGTGTTCGCCGCTTCGTACGAAAAGGCGTAGAGGCTCGTTACCACCACTTTGGGTTCTCGGTTGTATGCGCGCAATTCCGGTTCGGTCATCGGTTCGATGGCTTCCGAGACCCAGCCGGTATAGCCTTCGGGAGTTTCTATTCGGTGCCAGCCCTCTTTTTTGTCGAGCAGTTTCACGGGTGTCCCCAGCAACACTTCCGATACCACTTCGCTGCGGTAATTGTTTTCGGCATGCACTTTTTCCACCGAATTGTAAACAACGCCCCACGATTTTTCTTCAACCGCGTCGTGGGTAGAACAGGATATACTTTTATCTTGTGCCATAGAAAATGCCGATAAAGTTGTTAATATAACCGTTAAAAAGTTTTTCAATCGTTTCATTCTTTTGTTGTCGGATTAAAATCGGGCGCAAGTTACTATTTTTTCTCGAAAGAAATGCGTTTACCGGCTCTAAATCTACCTCCTCATCGTTTTTCTCTTTCGGTCTTTTCGTTTTGTCTTTCCGTTTTTGTTTCTTTTCATTATTTTTGCACCTCCTTTCCAAAATAAAAAACAAAATGAATCAAAAAAATCGACATCAAAACAAAGAGGTATTTCGCTTTAAGCGATTTGCTCGAAAATCGTACAGCGTTTTCAACAGCATTCAACGGACGATTACCATAGGGGTTCTTTCCGGATGCGCCTTATTGAGTGCCCATGCGTCTTCCGTAAGTCCGGCGGAAAAAGCGGACAACCCGCTCATTTCCGATTCGATTCCGGAAAAAGAGCTTAGCGAGATTGTGGTTACCGGCTCCAAGACAAGCCTTCCGCTGAATCTCTCGGCAAAAATGGTAACGGTAATTACCTCCAAAGAAATTGAGCGGGCGCCCGTAAAAAGCGTCGAAGACCTGCTAAACTACTTCCCGGGCGCAGATGTTCTCCAGCGCGGGCCTCACGGCGTACAGGCAGATATTTCGCTTTGCGGCGGGTCGTTCGACCACACAGCTATCCTGCTCAACGGAATTAACCTTACCAACCCTCAAACCGGACACTACAGTTTCGACATCCCTCTCAATCTTTCTGACATCGAACGCATCGAGATCGTGCAAGGCCCTTCTTCGCTAACCTTCGGAGCAAGCGCCTTCTCGGGAGGAATCAACATCATCACTAAAAAAGAGAATCAATCCAACCTTTACGCCAAACTCGAAGGCGGCATGCACGGGCTTTACGGTGCCGAAGCGCGAGGCGCCTACAAAAGCGGGGCCGCCGTTCACCGTTTTTCGGCAGGATACAAACATTCCGGCGGATATATCGCAAACAGCGATTACGACATCCTCAACCTGCTTTGGCAAAGCGGATTCGGTTTGGAGAATGCCAACATCGATTTCACAGCCGGATACAACGATAAAAACTATGGCGCCAACACTTTTTATTCGCCCAAATATCCCAATCAGTACGACGATACGGAGTCGATGTTTCTGTCGGTAAAAGGCGAAACTTTCGGCAAACTGAAATTCATTCCCCAACTTTATTGGAACCGCCATTTCGATGTTTTCCAGCTTATCCGCGAAGGCACGCCCGATGTCCCCGCATGGTACACAGACCACAACTACCACCGCAGCGATGTTTTCGGGATAAACCTCAACATGCAGTACGCTTCAGGGCTCGGTATTACGAGCTTCGGCGGCGAGTTCCGCAACGAATCCGTGCTGAGCAGCGTACTCGGGAAAGCGCTGCCCGAAGCTATCGGCAAATACACCAAAGCCGATTCGCGCACAAACATCGGCTATTTTGCCGAACACAATTTTATCTTCCGCAACCTGACTCTCTCCTTAGGCGGACTGCTCAACCACAATACGGCCGTTACGAATAGATTCGAGTTTTATCCGGCCATCAACACATCGTATCGGTTCGGCGACAACTTCAGCCTCTACGCTTCGTGGAGCAAAGCCACCCGCATGCCCACCTTCACCGATTTGTATTACAGAGACCCCAACCACGTGGGTAATAGTGCATTGCTGCCCGAACAGACCCAATCGGCGGAGGGGGGATTGAAGTTCAGGAACAACAGTTTTCAGGCAAATGCGACCCTGTTTCACACGCGGGGCAGCAACCTCATCGATTGGTTGTATGACGAGAACGACAAAAAGTGGCATTCCTACAACTTAGGTGCCGGCAAGGTGCTTGCCACATCGGGGGTAAGCGCCGATTTCTCGACGAATCTGCAGCAGGCTTTTGCCGGAAAACATCCGTTCCGCACGTTTCAAATAGGGTATCAATACCTGCATCAGAACAACAAAGATTCGAGCGGCAACAACCCCATTTCACAGTATGTTTTCAACTATCTGAAACACAAGTTTACCGCAAGCCTGCATCACGAAGCGATAAAAAACCTAACCTTTACGTGGAGCTTCCGCTGGCAGGATCGCGCCGGTTCCTACATGCAATACACCGACCTGAAAGAGGAGAGACGTGTAGATTACAAACCGTTTTCTATTCTCGACATCAAAGCGGATTACCGCTTCGGAAAAGGAAATATCTTTGTAAATGCCAACAACCTCTTCAACACCACGCACACGGATTTCGGGAACATACCCCAACCCGGATTCTGGCTGTCGGGAGGCGTGAACCTGCGGCTTGAGTAAAACAGACACAAGGGAGCGATGAGGCGATGCGGCATGCTCCGTCCGGAAAAGCGGTCAGGTTTTTGCATCGCAAATCGCAACCAGAATTACCGAAAAGCAGTATCTTTGGGCCGAAAATCGGTATGACCCGGAAGGGGCTCCCCTCGAAACAGAAACGGCCGGCAAAAAATAGTTTTGCCCCCCGAAAAGGAACATAAAAAACAAGGATTATGATTACCGGACACGGCAACGATATATACGACTTCGGCGATAAAGTAATTGCCGATTTCAGTTCCAACATTCCTTACCGGAATGCTTCGGGGCGCATTGCGGCGCATCTGGCCGGCTCTCTGTGCCTTATCGGCAATTACCCCGACCCGCATGCGCGGCGGCTCACCCGGCAGATTGCCGCCCACCACGGCATCCCCGAAGCGAGCGTGCTGGTAACCAACGGTTCGGCCGAAGCGTTTTACCTGCTGGCGCATCTCTTTGCCGGGCGGCGCAGCGCGATTGCGTTTCCCGCCTTTGCCGAATACGAAGATGCGTGCCGCCTGCATCGCCACGCTCTATCGTTTCTGCCGTTGCGGCAATTGCACCCCGACAGGCGTTTCGAGGCCGACGCCGTTTGGTTTGCTCTTCCGAACAACCCCGACGGAACAACCGTCGCCCCCGAAACCGTCGAAAGCCTTTGCCGCAACAATCCCGATGCCTTTTTCATCGTCGATAACGCCTACGGCGAGTTGTGCCCGCAATGCCGGCCGATAATGCCCCTGCATAAAAACCACGCCAACCTGATTTCCGTGCATTCGCTCACGAAAACCTTTGCCATTCCGGGATTGCGGTTGGGTTACCTTGTGGCCGGCGAATCGGTTGTTTCGCGCCTGCAGCTGCTTCGTACGCCGTGGACGGTAAACGTTCCGGCGCAGGAGGCCGGCAGTTTTGTGATGGAAAACTATCGGGATTTGCTGCCCGATAGCGAGGCGCTTTGCCGCGAATCGGCCTCTTTGCAGCACTGCCTTGCCGGAATCCCCGAACTTGAGGTAACGCCCTCGCCCTGCAATTATTTCTTGGTTCGCCTGAAAAAAGGGACGGCGGCCGAGCTGAAAACGCGCCTCATCGAGCAACACGGTATCCTCATCCGCGACGCATCCAATTTCAGAGGGCTTACGCCCGCACATTTCCGCCTCGCCGTACAGGAGGCCGATAAAAACCGGATGCTGATAAACGTCTTGCGTGAGATAACTTCGGAGGAGAGGTTTTTACACTCCTGACTATTTTCGTATCTTTGTACCAAAAACAGAACAAATGGTTTCAGTTGACAGCCTCGCCGTTTTTGAAGAAACTGCGCCGCCGCAAATCCGAAAATCGTTCGGAAAATAAA
>JBGYGP010000047.1:0-4698 GCA_041820645.1 Proteiniphilum sp.
ATTTCGCAGCAACCTGCTTTTTTCGATGCGGAGGCAAACAAAATCGAAGTTTTCGACGCGCTTATCACCGCCGTGGTAAAACAGCTGGAATCGAAAGTGTTTTACATCGAATACCGCAATATCGGCGACGCCATCTTCGGATACAAAGGGTTTCGAGAGAACCATTTTTATTCTGTAAAATGGATTAATGTAAAAAACTCGCTTCAACGGAAACGCAACATCTGGAACCAACTTGCCAAAAGCCGCCGCAATCAGGTAAGCAAGGCAAAGAGAAAAGGTGTTACGATTGAAGAAATCACGTCGCCCGATCGGCTTGTGGCTCTGCGTGAACTGATTGAAAAAAACAGAAACCGAAAAATCAGCCGCAGGTTTCCGCCCTATCAATCGGTTGAAAATTTCTTTTATTGCTACGTCAAAGAGGGGAAAGGAAAGATACTCGTTGCCACACAAAACGGCAAAATCATCGGCGGCATCATACTGGGTTTCGAAGGGAAAACGGTTTATTCGCTCTACTATTGGGGGAAAGATAAAACACACAAAATGCTCTATCCGTCGGTTTTTGTCATTTATTCGGCGATGGAAATGGCCGAAAAACAAGGGTTTGACTATTTCGATTTTATGGACGCCGGATACCTCAACGAAAAAGCCGGACAACCCCGATTTTTACTGCAATTCGGCGGAAAGCCCCAAGCCAGCCGGCGCTGGTACCGCATCAATTGGAAATGGCTCAATTTTTTCGCCAACAAAATCTACAATTAGTCTTTCCGAAATGCAAACAAATATTAACTCGCCCTGCCTGCAAACGATTGCGAGAGCTTCGGGCGTATAATTATCGTTAATCCCGGCATTTTTTTTGCCGGAATATTTGCAGGAGAATCCGGATGACGTTATCTTTGCATCGTGTTTTTCATGGTATTAGATTTAAGGTTAACAATGGAGATTGGTTGTCGCGAGACAACCATTTTCTTTTTATGAAAATCGCAGATTGTTTCGTTGTTTCATCGAGTTACTCGATTCGATAAAAATCAATTCCGATATTTTTTCCACAATGCAGACTCAATCGTTTCGCGGCATTGCTCCATCAATCGGGGCAGTTCATCTTCAGAAACATTTTCCGTAGAAACCGGTTTATGGATTATCAATTCAAGGCGTCCGGGGTTAATCAGTTTCGAATGAATTTTCAAGAAGTCAAACGGGCCGTTGATTGTGAGCGGCACAACGGAGAGGCTAAGGTCTTTGGCAATAAGAAACGCTCCTTTTTTAAAATTTCCCATCGTTCCGTTTTTTGTTCTCGAACCTTCGGGAAAGAGCATGATGGAGACGCCGTCGGTTATCTCGTTTTTGGCCTCCCGGATGGTTCTGGCACGCGCCGCAGGAGTGGAATTATCCACAAAAACGTGTCCGGCACATTTCGATGCGAAACCCACGAAAGGGATTTTCCGCAAATCGGCTTTTTGCACCCATTTTATGTTTTGATTGAGGAAACCGTAAACCAGAAAAATGTCAAAAGCGCCCTGATGGTTGGCGATAAAAACATAAGAGCGTTTCGGATCCAAATTTTCGTGGCCGGATGTTTTGATGGAGCACAACGCCAGGTAACAAGTCAATCGCGACCACCACTTGGGCGGATAATACCCGAAATATTTGTTCCCGAACAAGGGAGACAAAGCCATTACCAACAGCGCAGTAAGAAGAGTAGCTGCGAGAAACAGGGGCATGAACACAAGCCATTGATACAGAAAAAGAAATAGATGTTTTATAGATTTCATAGCACACCTCAAAATAGGAAAGCAAAAATAATAAAATAACAAAAAGAAAGAGATCATTCACGATAAAATTTTACGACCTAAATCTCTATTTGATGACAAAACTGAATTTTTAGCCTAAATAATTTTATTATTTGTGGAATTTTGTGTTTATTTGCGCTGCGAAAACAAAACATAATATTATAAACACACGATGAAAGAATTAGCAAAGTATTCAGGGGTAATAGTAATGGTTATTGGCGTAGCTGTGTTAGCAATTCCCTTTTTCTTGGGAACTACCAATAACACAAATCTTTTGATTGGTTTAATCTTGGTGATCGAGGGCTTCTTGGGGCACTTGTTTGTGAATAACATCAGAAAAGGCTCTGTTGTAAGCAACATTCTTTGGGCTATCTTCTTGCTGGTCGTTCCTTACTTCTTGTTTCTCGGAGCAAAAAAAGCCGCTTACGGCGAAGAAGATTTCGCGCTGTACAACTAAACCCTAAAAAG
Source organism: Proteiniphilum sp. (assembly GCA_041820645.1). Classification (GTDB taxonomy): domain Bacteria; phylum Bacteroidota; class Bacteroidia; order Bacteroidales; family Dysgonomonadaceae; genus JBGYGP01. The sequence goes on from JBGYGP010000047.1 coordinate 2,256, forward strand.
AGAGTTACAAAACAGAAAAGAGGCTGTCTCGGAAAAAGAAGACAGCCTCTTTTTTTAGGAGCCGGCAGGCACATCTTTCAATCGCGCGAGCTTATCGAGCAGAAGTAAAAAATGCCGTGAACGGCTCCCCTGCATTTTTTATATCAGGTGTCCCCCGTCGTTTGAGCCTACTAAAAAACAACCTATCGAAAAATCAGGACGCAATTTCAGACACGGAAATTTGAAAATTCAAAAATTTATTTCTATTTTTGCAACCCGATATTTTGAAACAATAAAACTTATTATATAATGAAAAGAACATTCCAGCCCTCAAGAAGAAAGAGAGCAAACAAACACGGATTTCGCTCGCGCATGGCGACAAAAAATGGTAGAAAAGTATTGGCAGCACGCAGAGCCAAAGGAAGAGCCAAACTTACGGTAGCCGATGAATAAAAATCGCCTATCTACTCTAAGATTTACGATATAAAAAGCAGAAACCCGCAATTTCTGCTTTTTCTTTTTCTTCCGAGAAACACAAACTCCTCTTCGAAAACACAATCAATCATTATTTTTCGTATTTTTGCAACGGAAAATCAAAGGAAATTTTTCAGACATGATTTCAAAAAAGATTAAAGACATATTGGCAAACAATATCCTACTGAATTTGCTGGCAATCATCGGATGTTGTATTCTATTGGTTGTATTGGGCTTGCTATTCGCTCACGGTTACACCCGGCACGGACAAAACATTGTAGTACCGCAACTTCGAGGCCTTCAGATAGAAGAAGCCGAAGCGATATTGAAATCGAAAGACCTGCACTACGAGATTGTGGATTCCATCTATAAGAAAGACGCAGCTCCGGGCTCGATTATCGACCAAAAACCCAAACCGCAAAACAAAGTGAAAAGCGGCCGCGCCATCTACCTCACCATATATTCCCGCAATCCGCAACAGGTAGCTGTCCCCGATCTCAAAGATTATTCCGAAAGACAGGCGATAGCCCTGCTCAACTCCCTCGGATTTAATCAAATATCAATCGAACAAGTACCGTCGCAATACAGCGGATTAGTCATGTCGATCGAATACAGAGGCAAAACACTGAAACCCGATGAAAAAATACCTTCGGGGGCGCCTCTCAAAATCTTTGTAAGCAGCCACACGGGAAACGATACAACCGACGTAAACAATGAATACATTGTAGCCCCCGACAACGACTCCATTGCGGGAGAAAGAACGGTAAGACAGTCGAATATGGACGAATCTTTCTTCTGAATATTGCCGTGGCCAGAAACAAAGTCACCGATACGCAATACTTCCTGGAAGAGGAGGAAGAGGACGAACCGGCGGGATTTTCTTCACCCGAAAAGTTCGAACATTACCGGTTTGTAGCCGATAAAGGACAGGGTCTCTTACGAATAGATAAATTTCTGACCGACCGCATCGAAGGAATTTCAAGAAACAGGGTGCAACAGGCCGCCGATGCCGATTGCATTCTGGCAAACGGAAAACCGGTAAAATCGAGTTACAAGGTAAAACCTTCGGATGTGATTTCGGTTGTGATGGACAGGCCGCGGCACGAACTCGAAATCATCCCTCAAAACATCCCCCTGGACATCGTTTACGAAGATGCCGATTTGATGGTCGTCAACAAACCGCCCGGCCTGGTAGTTCACCCCGGACACGGAAACTACACCGGCACATTGGTAAACGCCCTTGCCTATCATTTCCGGTCGGAAAAAGAGATTGACGTTTCCGATCCGAGACTGGGGCTGGTTCACCGTATCGACAAAGACACCTCCGGGCTGCTGCTTATCGCCAAAACGCCCGACGCCCAAACCGATCTGTCGGCACAATTCTACAACAAAACCACCAAACGCCAATATGTGGCCTTGGTCTGGGGAAATGTGGCCGAAGAGACCGGCAGCGTCGAGGGCAACATCGGACGCGACCCCAAAGACCGGATGCTGATGAAAGTTTTTTCCGATAACCAAAACGGCAAACCCGCCGTAACCCATTACCGGGTTCTGGAACGTTTCGGATACACTACCCTGGTACAGTGCGAACTCGAAACAGGCCGCACGCACCAAATCAGGGTGCACATGAAACACATCGGACATACGCTCTTCAACGACGAACGATACGGCGGAAACGAAATCCTGCGGGGCACTCATTTCGCCAAATACAAACAATTTGTTTACAACTGCTTTGCAATCTGTCCGAGGCAGTGCCTCCATGCCAAAACGCTGGGATTTACCCATCCGCGCACAAAAGAAGAGATGTTTTTTGAGAGCGGGATGCCCGACGATATGCTGAAAGTAATTGAAAAGTGGCGGATTTACACAGTTGCACGCAATTTTGAAGAATAAAAAAATATCGGAAACGACAATGAAAAAAAACATCGCCATTGTGTGGGGCGGGTACTCTTCCGAAAAAGAGGTCTCGGAACGCAGCGCCCAAGGAATC
>JBGYGP010000048.1:0-2906 GCA_041820645.1 Proteiniphilum sp.
ATCTCGGGCTCGGCCGACAGCGCCATGGTACCCGTTCCTTCGGAAGTGAATGCCGATTTGCTTTGGGTTCCGGTCATCAAAGAGCTTCAAGACTTCGGCATGGAAGGCAACACTTCCGGGATGTCGCTGTTTTGGGTCTTCTTTTCCGGATTCATCGGCGGGCTCATCGCTTTGCTTACTCCCTGCGTATGGCCTATGATTCCGATGACGGTGAGCTTTTTTCTCAAAAGAAATAAAACCCAAAAAGGCAAAGCAATTCGGGAAGCCGTTATCTACGGTTTGGCCATTATTATTATCTATGTGGCTTTGGGGCTCATCATCACGGGTATCTTCGGAGCGAGCGCCCTCAACAGCCTCGCGACCGGCGCGCTGTTCAACCTACTGTTTTTCGCGCTTTTAGTAGTGTTCGCTATCGCCTTTTTCGGAGGATTCGAACTGGTGTTACCTTCAAAATGGACCAATAGAATGGATGAAAAAGCCGATAAGACTTCGGGCATACTCAGCATCTTCTTTATGGCTTTTACGTTGGCTTTGGTATCATTCTCGTGTACCGGCCCCATCATCGGCACATTGCTTGTGGAGGCGGCCACTTCGGGAAATTTTTTAGCGCCTACGTTCGGGATGCTTGGCTTTTCCGTAGCATTGGCCATTCCGTTTGCTCTGTTTGCCATTTTTCCCTCTTGGTTGTCGAACATGCCCAAATCGGGCGGTTGGATGAACTCGGTAAAAGTGGTATTAGGATTTCTGGAACTTGCCTTATCGCTCAAATTCTTGTCCGTTGCCGATTTGGCTTACGGGTGGGGAATTCTCGACCGCGAAGTATTCCTGACATTGTGGATTGTAATTTTCTTTCTGCTCGGCTTTTATTTGCTCGGGAAGATCAAATTTCGGGGAGACGGCGAAGTAAAACAGGTTAGCATCCCCCCGTTTATTTCTCTCGATCATATCGTTGGCATTTGCCGTGTATCTGATTCCGGGCTTGTGGGGCGCGCCTCTCAAAGCCATCAGCGCTTTTTCTCCGCCGATGTACACGCAGGATTTCAGCTTGTACGACGGAGAAGTGCATGCGCAATACAAAGAGTATGAAAGCGGCATGGCTTACGCCAAAGAGGTAAACAAACCGGTAGTTATCGATTTTTCAGGATACGGTTGCGTAAACTGCCGCAAAATGGAGGCTTCGGTTTGGACCGACGTACGCGTAAAGAAGATGCTGGAGGACGATTTTGTTTTGATAACGCTTATGGTGGACGATAAGACAAGGCTTCCCAAGATCATCGAAGTGGATGAAAACGGACGCACCACCCGATTGAAAACCGTCGGCGATAAATGGAGCTATCTGCAACGCCACAAATTCGGTGCAAATGCACAACCCTATTACGTGATTCTCGATCACAACGGCAAACCGCTCGCACCCTCTTACGCATTCGACGAGGATGTGGACAGATACATCGGATTTCTGCAATCGGGGTTGAAAAATTTCAAGAAACAACCATAAAACTCTTTTGAGAACAGAACATACCTCCCCTGTCTCGAAACAAAAAGATGAATACAAGAGAAGAGAAAATGCAGGCATTCGGCCGGTTGCTCGACATCATGGACGAGCTTCGCGCAAAATGCCCCTGGGATAAGGAACAGACCAACGAAAGCCTTCGTGCCAACACCATCGAAGAAACCTACGAATTGGCGGAAGCTATCATCGACGACAACGACAAGGAGATAAAAAAAGAGTTGGGCGACCTGTTGCTGCACATCGTATTTTACGCCAAAATAGGAGAAGAAAAGCACGCTTTTGACATTGCCGACGTATGCAACGCCATTTGCGAAAAGCTGATTTTCCGCCATCCGCACGTTTTCGGAGAGACGGAAGCCGATTCGGCGCGTTCGGTAGAAAAATCGTGGGAAGAGATCAAACTAAAAGAGAAAGGCGGCAACAAAACCGTGCTGGAAGGCGTCCCAAGCTCATTGCCGTCGTTGGTAAAGGCTTACCGGATTCAGGACAAGGCCAGAAACGCCGGATTCGACTGGAACAAACGGGGCGATGTGTGGGCAAAAGTAAAAGAAGAGATCGCCGAACTGGAAACCGAAATCGAACAACTCGACGCGGAAAATACCGAAAAGGAGTTTGGAGATGTTTTGTTCAGTATCATCAATGCTGCGCGACTCTATCGGGTGAATCCCGATAACGCATTGGAACGTACGAACAAAAAGTTCATTCACCGGTTCAACTATTTGGAAAAGACCGCCGGGAGAAAGGGCAAATTGCTAAAAGAGATGACTTTGGACGAAATGGAAGAGATCTGGCAAGAGGCCAAACAATACGATTCGGATATAACGGGGGAGGCAAGTGAATGAAAGATTTATTGTGTCCGCAATGCAAAATCGGCCGTTTTTGCCTGAAAGACGAAGCCGGCGAGAGATTGGTCGTTACCGTTGGGAAAGATTCGATAATCCGGCCTGTACATGCCGAGCAATCGTTGGAAGGATTCGACGTTTCCGTTCTCTATTGTCTGGGTTGCTCCTGGAAAGGGACAATCCGGAACTTACAATAACAGACACTTTAAGCAAAGCTCGAAAAATAATTCATCAACCTCTTTGCCGATAGCTGCTGTTTGGGAGGCGACAAGCGCTTTGCGCGACGGAGCCGCCGACAGAAGGGTCTCGGCAGAAAGAGAGGGTTGTTTTTTAAAATTTTACTAAATTATGGATTTACATATCGTCAATGAAACTTCGCGATTGAAGGCTGTTGTTTTGGGACAACCCGGCTCGATGGGGCCTATCCCGCCGATCGAATCGGCATACGACGCAAAATCGTACCATACCCTGAAAAACGGAGATTATCCGACCGAAGAGGCTGTATATAAAGAGATGACGGCTTTCGAAAAGGTTCTTAAAAAACACGGAGTACA
>JBGYGP010000049.1:0-5772 GCA_041820645.1 Proteiniphilum sp.
TGTCTCAATTTGAGACGGCTTCGCTTTTCCGGTTTTCGTCTCGTCTCAATTTGAGACGGCTTCACTTTTTTGTTTTTCTCCTCGTCTCAATTTGAGACGGCGTCGTTTCTCCATTTTTCAGCCTGTCTCAATTTGAGACGGCTTCGCTTTTCCGGTTTTCGTCTCGTCTCAATTTGAGACGGTATCATTTTTTTGTTTTTCTCCTCGTCTCAATTTGAGACGGTGTCGTTTCTCCATTTTTCAGCCTGTCTCAATTTGAGACGGTGAAGCAAAAATCGCTCAAACATTTTCAAGGATAAAGACGTTATTATTTCAAATTTTTCACGAAACAATTTTTCTATGAAACGAACATGTGAATCAATCGCACCCGATAGGATGAGGATATGCGAGTCGGTTGCATACGAATTTAGGACAAAGGTATCTCTGTTTTTATCAACCTTAGCGATTATTCTTTTATTTGCCCGTTGCGCCGGTATTAAATACATCAACATCGAAACTCTGGAACCGGCGCAAGTAACGCTTCCGGCAAACATAAAATCGGTGACGGTAGTAAACAATACCGCCCAACAGCCGGACGATATGGGCCATTATGTGAACCCATTGGGACGAAACGCCACCATCAAAGCAAGCGCCTCTTCCGACAGCATGGCTGTTTTTTATACCGAAGCTTTGGCACAATTTCTGAACGAAGAAAAATTTTTCGATTTTGTCGTGTATTACAAAAAACCGTTGAGAACAGATAACAAATTTCTCGAAGAGTCGCCCCTCCCACCCGATGTAATGACCGAAATAAAAAACACCACCGGCGCCGATGCCATTGTTTCTCTCGACAAACTCCTGATACAAACCGATGTTAAGGAACATTTCAGACAAGAAGGCCATATTTATGCAGGAATGAAAGGAAAGATAAACTCTACAATTCGCGTATATCTACCTACTATGGACGGAAAAATACCGATGCTGCGCCATACCGACAGCCTTTATTGGGAGGGCTACGACATAAGCCGGGGCGGGGCGATTGCCGAATTTATCCTCCCCACCCGCGAACAGGGAATGAAAGAGATGGTCATAGCCAGCGCCGAAAAAATGACCTATGCTCTTTCGCCTCATTGGGTAACCCAAGAGAGGTGGTTTTACACATCTACAAGCTCCAAAATGAAAGAAGCAATGGTTTTTGCCGACGGCAAGCAATGGCAAGAAGCTATTTTCGCATGGAAAACCTATTTCGACTCGGAACGGAACAACCTGAACAAAGCAAAAGCAGCAAACAACATTGCCCTTGCTTACGAAATGCTCGACGATATTGCAAATGCTTACGATTGGGCGGTTACGGCATCCGATTTGTTTGAGAAATCGACGGCAAACGGCTCGTTGGACAGACGCCGTGCTACCTTGTACAAAAACGAATTGGAGCGAAGAAAAGATACTTCGAATAAACTGAATATGCAGATAAACCGATAACACACACCATTCTTCGCATCGAATAACCAAGCCGGTTACAACAAGCAAAACGCCCATAAAAACCGGCGAAACTCCTCTTTCGTGGCAAATAAAACAATCAAATATGGAAAAAAACTGCAAAACTGCACGCAGTTTCAAAAAAAAAGCATACCTTTGCAGCGTAGTCTTCAAAAATACAACCTACTGACTACTGGAATTCATTCTAATTAAAATTTCATTTTTTTTATTCATTACTTGTATTTGTGTTCACTTAAAAAGGAAGAAACCGACTTCTCTCTTTTACGATATATCGTGAACACCATTCTAAAAAACTTATTTCAACAAAAAACTACATGGCTTACAACATCATTGAGCTTAATGAGAAGCTCACAACCGAATTGCGCATCCTTGCCAAAGAAATGGGTATCAGAAGGCCGGATGCCTACAAAAAAGAAGATTTGATTTACAAAATCCTTGACGAACAAGCAATAGCCGGAACTAAAAATTTAAGTAAAGAATCTCCAAAAAGCAAAGAAAATCAGCGAAAAAGAGAGGATAACAACCGCCGAAACAAAGACACACTGAATAATCCCGATAAAATTTCGGGTGAAAAAATAGCGGAAAAGAAACCGGTTGTTCAAACTAACAACGAGAAAGAGAAGGAAAAAATCCAAAACGCTCCCGCACAACCTCACGAAACACAACCTGCAACCCTTCAAAAGGAAAAATCTGTTTTGAAAAAAGAGGATTTGCCACAAAATGAAAATCAAAACATTAAAACGGAAACCCCACAAAAAATAGAACAGAAAGCAGAAATAAAACCGGAACAACCGGCTCCCGAACCCAAACCGGAACAAGTCAAACCCATTCAGCTGGTTTTCAGGTCTTCAAAACATCAAAATAAAGAGAAAAAAGCCGAAGTTCCGCCGGTTATCCTCCCACCCGTTGTAGTGGAAGAAGACCCTTCCGGGCCAGCCGATGCCGAAACTCCCCAAACAGTCGCCCCCGAAGAGGAAAAATCGTTCTCCATTCAGGAACTATTTACCCCCAACCCCATACAGCCTCGAAACATCAATCAGGCAAACAACCAAGCTAAAAATCAAAACGCGCAGGCGCAGAACCAATCGATTCAGAAAGAAAAAGAACCGGCTTACGATTTCGACGGGATACTCAATTCCTCCGGAGTTTTAGAAATCATGCCGGACGGATACGGATTTTTGCGTTCGTCGGACTACAACTACATGTCGTCGCCCGATGATATTTACGTTTCGCAATCGCAAATCCGGCTTTTCGGACTCAAAACGGGAGATGTTGTAGAAGGCCCTATCCGTCCTCCCAAAGAAAGCGAAAAGTTTTTCCCGTTGGTAAAAGTGGACAAAATAAACGGACGGTTGCCCGACGCAGTCCGCGACCGCGTTCCATTCGACCATTTGAAACCGTTGTTTCCCGACGAAAAATTCAACCTCACCAAAGGGCACAACGACAATCTCTCATGCCGCGTGGTGGATATGTTTTCGCCCATCGGAAAAGGACAGCGCGGCCTTATCGTGGCACAACCTAAAACCGGTAAAACGATGCTGCTCAAAGACATCGCAAATGCCATCGCCGACAATCATCCCGAAGTATATATGATAATCCTGCTTATCGACGAACGTCCCGAAGAGGTTACTGACATGGAACGTAGCGTAAATGCGGAAGTAATCGCTTCTACTTTTGATGAACCCGCCGACCGCCACGTAAAGATAGCGGAAATCGTACTCAACAAAGCTCGACGCTTGGTGGAATGCGGCCACGACGTGGTTATTCTGCTCGATTCCATCACTCGGTTGGCACGCGCCTACAATACGGTGCAACCCGCCTCGGGAAAAGTGCTTTCGGGCGGTGTGGATGCCAACGCCCTGCACAAACCCAAACGTTTTTTCGGCGCAGCCCGCAATATCGAAAACGGAGGTTCGCTCACAATCATAGCAACCGCCCTTACCGAAACAGGTTCGAAAATGGACGATGTGATTTTTGAAGAATTCAAAGGAACCGGAAACATGGAGTTGCAACTCGACCGAAAACTCTCCAACAAACGTATTTTCCCGGCTGTGGACATCGTGGCTTCGAGCACACGTCGCGACGATTTGCTACTTTCCGAAGATACGCTCAACCGGATGTGGGTATTGAGAAACTTTCTCTCGGATATGAATTCGGTAGAGGCGATGGAATTCCTACTCAACCGCCTCAGACGTACCACCAACAACGAAGAGTTTCTCATTTCGATGAACGATTAATAAAAAAGACTACTCTTCTCTACATTAAAAGCGGCAATCCAAGATTGCCGCTTTTAATTTGCGAACGTTATTGGTAGCAGCTGAAAGGTTCAGGCAATTTAAGCAGCATCGCTGTGGCACCTGTTTATTTTTTTTCGGACTATCCCGACACAAAAAGCAAGCGTGCACGGCAAACAACCCCTTTGTCACGTGTAAGCAGTTGGAAATAGTAATCGTTTTCCAGTTTCATTTCGCAGAAGACCTCCCCTTTGTCGCCGTAAGTAATCTCCTTCAGAAAGTTGATTTCGAACCGTTTGATTTTGTGATTCAGATAAAAATCAAGCGGAAAACAATCCGATATTCGCCGGATGTAATACAAACTGTTTGCGTGCCGATTTACGTCGAGGTGGCTGTATTTCACATGAAACTTGTTTTCCACTGTCCCTTTCACATGGGAAATACGTTCGGGAATCCCAATCGGCACAGATTCGGGCAAGACAAAATCCAGAAGCCCCGGAATGGTATCGAGCAAAACACTTTGACGCGTACCCATATCAATTACCGCCCAAGAAGAAGAAACATACCCGATTATCTCTCCCTTTGCGTCGTAAATCCCAAAATTTCGGGTTGTAAAGGTGGGGCCTACATTTTCTATCCACGTAACTATCTCGAAAGATTCTTCTTCGGCGGGAAAACGTTTCATCTCCATATTCAAGCGCGACAAAACCCACGTGAGATTTTTAGCCTGCAATCCCAACAACCCAAAGCCATTCAAATCGGCGTCGCGCATCGAAGCATTAAAAATAAAATTCAAAAACGAAGCTAACGATAGTTCTTTCCTAAAATCGATATCCTGGGCACCTACCCGAAACGAATACCGCCTCTTTTCCTTTGCCATAAGAATATTGTTTTTCTATCGAAAAATTAAACCAAAAGATTTTCAGATGTAGTTATTCCCACACACTTGGCCTATTTTCAAAAAATCTGCGTAAAATTAACGATTTGTCTCAATTCGTTATCTTAAATTCCCCTTTTTCCTTTTTTTTAACAAGAAAGTTTGGGTTTTAACATAATCAAAATCGGATATTTCCTCCGGAAAAAACTATATTTGCAAGTAATTTACTAATTAAACTAAACACAAAGCGCTATGTCCACAACCGTAAGACTTTACTCACTCCCCCTCAACAACGTGAGAACTTATTTGTTCGCAACCGTTTTTGTTATCGCCAATCTGTTGTTACCGCAACTGGTACACCTCATTCCGCAAGGCGGATTGATTTTTTTGCCCATCTATTTCTTTACACTGATTGCAGCTTACAAGTTCGGTATCCACGTGGGATTACTTACCGCTGTTCTATCTCCTTTGGCAAACAACCTGCTTTTCGGGATGCCGCCCGCAGAAGTACTTCCGGTAATCGTTGTTAAATCGGTAATTCTGGCGCTGGCAGCAGCCATGGCAGCCAAATACTTCGGGAAAGTCTCTTTTTGGGGTATCCTCATGGCTATCCTCGCCTATCAGCTAATCGGCATAGGTATGGAGTGGGCAATCACGCAAAATTTTTACACCGCCCTACAGGATTTCCGCATCGGGATTCCGGGCATGTGCATCCAATGGATCGGCGGATATTGGGTATTGAAACTGCTACAAAAATATTGAATGAATGAACTCCGATAAATCGTTCGAAAATATTTTGCAGCGCTTCCGTGAGATCGAGTTTCACGAAACTTTTGACATGATTGTCGCGATTGCCAATGGAGGAATTATTCCGGCTGCTATTCTTAATCAGCGATTGGGTGTTGAATTTCAGCTTCTTAAAATTAACCTACGGGATATAAATCAGCATCCCAAATACGAAAAGCCGAAACTCATTTCTCCAATCGATTTCGACTTCAGAGGGAAAAATATCCTTTTGGTTGAAGACAGGATAAAAACCGGAGCAACCGTAAAATTCGCGTTGGAACAACTGCAAGGCGCCAAGCTGATAAAAACTTTTGCCGCAAATGGAAAAGCAGATTACTCTCTATTCGATGAGTCCTGTTTTAAATTCCCTTGGATCTTGTAATTACAAAACGAGAA
>JBGYGP010000050.1:0-2908 GCA_041820645.1 Proteiniphilum sp.
AAAGTACAGAAAGAAAATTCGGTGCTGAAAAAAATCGTCGTCTTCGATCGAAACGTTGTACTGAATGCCGAAGATAAAACATCGGTCTATTTCGATGATTATATTACCATTGGGGACAATTCCGAATCGTTGGCGGCAGTAAACGCCCGCCTTCGGCAGTTGAGCGAATCGGATTTGGCTACCATAATCTACACCTCGGGGACAACCGGCGAGCCGAAAGGAGTGATGCTCTCGCACGAAAACTATTTGCAGGCTCTGAAAATACACGATATAAGGCTTACCGAATGTTCCGAAAAAGATTTATCGATGTGTTTCCTGCCGCTCACGCATATTTTCGAGAAAGCATGGACTTATTATTGCCTTCACAAAGGCATGACCATTGCAGTAAATACCAATCCCAACAAAATTCAAACCACACTCAAACAGGTTCGTCCGACACTGATGAGTAATGTTCCGCGATTTTGGGAGAAAGTTTACGATGGTGTTATTGAGAAAATCGACTCTGCCAGCGGATTGCTCAAATGGTTGTTCGCCGACAGTGTAAAAACCGGACGCAAACACAACCTCCTTTGCAAAAACCGGGGAAAAAGACCCCCGCTGGGCAATACAATCAAATTTTTCATATACAGATACACCATTTTTTATTTGATAAAAAGAGTGGTGGGAATAGACCGCGGCAACTTTTTTCCGGTTGCGGGAGCGCCTCTTTCGGATGCCATCAACGAGTTTATGCAATCCATCGATGTCCGTCTGATTTACGGATACGGCCTTTCGGAAACAACGGCAACAGTAAGCTGTTTCCCGTTTACCGGATTTACAATCGGAACCGTCGGGAAAGTCATGCCCGATGTAGAGGTGAAAATCGGTGAAAACAACGAAATATTGGTCAAAGGCAAAACCGTAATGAAAGGGTATTACAACAAACCTGCCGAAACAGCAGCCGTATTTACGGAAGACGGTTTCTTCAAAACAGGAGACGCAGGACGGCTTACCGAAGAAAATGAGATTGTCCTGACCGAAAGAATCAAGGATCTCTACAAAACATCGAACGGTAAATACATTGCCCCGCAAATGATTGAAACCCGAATGGCCGAAGATAAATTTATCGACCAGATAGCCGTCATCGGCGACGAACGTAAGTTTGTGAGTGCACTCATTGTCCCCAATTTCGATAAATTGGAGGAATACGCCGAGAAACACAACATCCCGTTCGATTCGAGAGAAGATTTAGTTCAAAACAAAACAGTTTGCGATTACATTTTTGGACGCATCGAATTGTTGCAAGCGCAATTTACCTCTTACGAAAAAATCAAACGCATCACGCTCTTGCCGCATCCCTTTACCATGGAATCGGGAGAGCTTACCCAGACCCTGAAACTACGAAGAAAACCCATCCTGAATCATTACTCCGAAATTATCGATAAAATGTATGAAGAATAAAATCGCCATTTTTCTCTTTTATTGACGTTGATTTCTGCAACAAAATCACAAATTAAATCATTACCTTTGCAGCATTTTAAAGAGCAAAAAAATGGAATATAATTTCGGAGAAATTGAAAAACGGTGGCAACAATATTGGATTGACCATCAAACGTATAAAGTAACGGAGAGTGAGTCGAAACCCAAGTTTTATGTCCTTGACATGTTTCCTTACCCTTCGGGGGCAGGGCTGCATGTAGGGCATCCGCTCGGATACATTGCTTCCGATATTTTTTCGCGATACAAACGCCTGCAAGGCTTCAACGTGCTGCATCCGATGGGTTATGACGCTTACGGACTGCCCGCCGAACAATTCGCTATCCAAACAGGACAGCATCCGGCCATCACAACCCGAAACAACATTGCGCGCTACCGCGAACAAATGGATAAAATCGGGTTCTCCTATGATTGGAGTCGCGAGGTACAAACCTGCGATCCGGTATATTATAAATGGACACAGTGGGCGTTCATCAAAATGTTTCACTCCTATTACTGCAATCAGGCACAACAGGCGAGGCCGATGGATGAACTTGTCGGTATTTTTTCGAAACAGGGAACCGCCGGTTTAGACATTGCCTGCAACGAACCGCTCCGTTTTACCGCCGAAGAATGGAACGCCAAAACAGAGAAAGAACAACAGGAAATACTGATGAATTACCGCATCGCTTATCTGGGCGATACCATGGTGAACTGGTGTCCGCAATTGGGAACCGTACTTGCTAACGACGAGGTGAGCGAAGGTCTCTCTATTCGGGGCGGATATCCCGTAGAACAGAGAAAAATGAAGCAATGGTGTTTGCGCGTCTCCGCCTATGCCGAAAGATTGTTAAACGGGTTGGATAATGTTGACTGGACAGAGTCGTTGAAGGAGACGCAGAGGAATTGGATAGGAAAATCGGTGGGAGCGGAAATGAAATTCAAAACCCAATCGGGTATTCAATTCGATATATTTACGACAAGAGCCGACACGATCTTCGGGGTTACCTTTATGGTTTTGGCTCCCGAAAGCGAGTTGACGGAAGCCTTTACCACCGATGCACAACGCGAAGCGGTAAACGCTTATATTGAAAAAACGAAAAAGAAGACCGAACGCGAGCGCATTGCCGATAAATCGGTGAGCGGCGTTTTTTCCGGTTCGTATGCGTTGCATCCGTTTACCGGAGAACAGATTCCAATCTGGATATCCGATTATGTGCTGGCGGGCTACGGCACGGGCGCCATTATGGCTGTACCGGCACACGACAGTCGCGACTACGCTTTTGCCAAACATTTCGACTTGCCTATTATTCCGTTGATTGATGGTTGCGACGTTTCGCAAGAGAGCTTCGACGCCAAAGAAGGCGTGATGATAAACTCCGGTTTCCTGAACGGGCTTACCGTAAAAGAAGCAATTCCTGCCGCAATTGAAGAGATAGAAAGAAGAGGTATC
>JBGYGP010000051.1:0-2715 GCA_041820645.1 Proteiniphilum sp.
AAAAAACTGGCCACCGTTTTCAACCGCGGGTTCTGGGACGGATATTATCTCGGGCAACGCCTCGGCGAATGGACACACCGATACGGCTCCGGCGCCACAAAACGAAAAGTTTACGTAGGCAAAGCCGTCAAACATTTCGGCAACATCGGTGTAACGGAATTTCTCATCGAAACACAGTCGGTAAAACAGGGAGACGAACTGCTGATTACTGGGCCTACCACCGGAGCCATATTCCTTACGGCCGACGACATTCGCGTGGAGTTGCAAACCGTTGCCGAAGCGGTAAAAGGTGAACACTTTTCGATAAAAACACCCGAAAAAATACGCCCCAATGATCAACTTTACAAAATGGTAACGGCCGAGCGAAAAGGGACAGCGCACGAGAGGTAATTTTTTTTTTTTCGCTGCTGTCCGATGAAAATAAACAGGCGCCGCGGCACTGCTGCTCAAAACGGACAAACGATACGCCGCGCTACCATAATATCGCAGTTACGCAGAGTTTATAGAGAAAGCGTTTTTCAGCCGCATCGCGGCTTTGCTCTACGGAATTCCTTTTGCGAAGCAAAACCGAATCTCCTCAGCGGAGGCCCCAAAGAGAAACCGCCCCGCAGGGGCAGATAAGTTCGGTCCGTCGCGTCGCGTCGGGTTACATGATGCGTAACGTGGAGATAACTCCTCTAAACATGAAAATACTTCCTCTACACGTGGAGAGTACTGCCATAATATCGAAGCTACGCATCTCTTTTTCAGCCGCTTCGCGGCAGCGCTTCGTAACCGGCAAGTCCGAATAAAAAGATAAGATAAGACAAGGGTTTAATGTATGGCAATATACAGTGGACATTGAAAATTTTATCGGACAGCAATAATATTATAATACGACTATTTTATCATCTCCAGAAAGGTATCCTCGTCAATGATTTTTATGCCCAGCTTCTCGGCTTTTTCGAGTTTTGCCGGTCCCATGTTTTCTCCGGCGAGGATATAATCGGTATTTTTGGAGACGGAACCGCTGTTTTTCCCTCCGTTTTGGAGAATCAGCGCCTTGTATTCGTCGCGGGAATATTTCCGAAAAGTTCCGCTAATCACAACAGTCCGTCCTTGGAGTTTATCGGTGCGCGCGGCGAGCGCGTCTTGACTCAATTCAAACCGCAAACCGTGATTTCGCAAGCGATTGACAAATCGAAGGCTCTTTTCCGATGCGAAAAATTCGAGAATACTCCGCGCAATGCGCTCTCCTATTTCGTTTACCGAAGTAAGTTCTTCGAGTGTCGCTCGTGCCAACAAATCGATATTCGGGAAGGCTTGTGCCAACTTTCGCGCTACCGTTTCGCCCACGTAGCGGATGCTCAAGGCCGAAAGTACCCGTTCGTAGGGAATCGATTTGGACTTCTCTATGCTCGCCAACAGATTGTTGGCACTGGTTTCTGCCCATCTTTCAAGGGTTACCAAATCGTCGAACCGCAATGCGTACAAGTCGGAAGCATCTCTTATCAATCCTTTATCGTAAAGCAGACCGATGGTTTCGGGGCCAATGGCGATATCCATCGCTTTGCGGGTAACAAAATGCTCTATCCTGCCTTTGATTTGAGGCGGACACCCTTCGGAATTCAGACAATAATGTACGGACTCATCTTCGTTTCGTACAAGCAGCGACCCGCAATCGGGACAGTTTTCGGCGAAAATCACTTTTTCTCCTAAAGACGAATCCCGTTGCAGGATATCGACTCCGGTAATTTTCGGAATTATCTCGCCACCCTTTTCCACATAAACCCTATCGCCGATGTGCAGGTCTAACGCCAAGATGGCGTCTTCGTTGTAGAGCGATGCCCTTTTGACGGTTGTCCCCGATAAAAGCACGGGTTGCAGATTGGCCACCGGCGTAACGGCTCCGGTACGCCCCACTTGATAAGAAACCGAATCAAGGCGCGCAAGCGCTTTCTCGGCATTGAATTTATAGGCAATCGCCCATCGGGGAAACTTGGAGGTGAAGCCCAAATTTCGCTGCTGCTCCAATGAATCTACTTTCAGTACCACGCCGTCGGTAGCCACAGGAAGATTCCGGCGTTCCACATCCCAATATTTCAGAAAATCGAATATCTCCTCCAAACATTCACAACGCCGGGTGGCTTCCGAAATTTTAAGCCCCCACTCACCGGCATGTCGCATATTATCGAAGTGGCTGTCGGTAGGCAACTGTTCTCCCAAAAGAGAGTACATGTAAGAGTCGAGACGACGGGAAGCCACGATTTTCGAGTTTTGCATTTTTAGCGTTCCCGAGGCGGCATTGCGGGGATTGGCAAAAAGCGGTTCCTCCTGTTCTTCGCGCTCGCGGTTCAAATCCTCGAAAACACTCCATGGCATCAATATCTCTCCCCTGACTTCTGTTTCCGAGGGAATATCTTTGCCGTGCAAAATCAGCGGAATACTTCGGATGGTACGCACATTGGCGGTAACATCGTCGCCCTGTCTGCCGTCGCCACGGGTAACGGCCTGCACGAGCTTTCCCTCTCGATATGTCAGGGAGATGGAGGTTCCGTCGAACTTCAATTCGCAAACAACCCTGAAATCTTCGTTCAACGACCGTTTCACCCGGTTGTAAAAATCGGCTACCTCCCCTTCGGAATAGGTGTTTTGAAGCGATAGCATCGGATAGCGGTGGGTTACCTGCACGAAGTCTTTGCTGATATCGCTCCCCACACGTACCGACGGCGAATT
>JBGYGP010000052.1:0-2843 GCA_041820645.1 Proteiniphilum sp.
AACGCAGGCGGGAAAACCACCCTCCTGAAAGCCATTCTGGGGCTTCTGATGCCCTCTTCGGGAATGATTGCTTTCTTCGAAAACGGACAAAAAACACCCTCCCTCAACATCGGATACCTTCCGCAAATCAATCAAATAGACAAAAAATTCCCCATTTCGGTTCTCGACGTGATGCTTTCCGGACTGACCCCTTCGGGAAACATCCTGAAAAAATACACCAAAACGGATAGAGAAAAAGCCGAAAATACCGCCTCGCAAATGGGCGTAGAAAACCTCCTGAAACGCTCCGTCGGCGAGCTGTCGGGCGGACAGTTGCAGCGCGTTCTACTCGGAAGGGCCATCATCGACAATCCCCCGCTCCTGATTCTAGACGAACCCAATTCGTATGTAGACAAGGTTTTCGAAACAAATTTCTACAACCTCCTCGGGCAGATAAGCAAAAACACCGCCATCATCCTCGTTTCGCACGATATGGGCACCATCATCCCGCAGGTAAAAAACATCGCTTGCGTAAACCAACAACTCCATTATCATGCCGGAAGCGACATCACAAGCGAGTGGCTTACCGAAGTGTACAACTCCTGCCCGATAGAAATCATCGGGCACGGCGACCTCCCCCACCGGATTCTCAACAGACACTGGTGAGCTGCACAGCCTCGCCCCCCTGCCCTATTGGTTTTGCAGATACCATGCGTACAATCTCCGCACCCCTTCCTCTATTTCAATCCGATGCTGCCACCCCAGCGCATGGAGCTTGGACACATCGGTAAGCTTTCGGAAAGTGCCGTCCGGTTTTGAGGCGTCGAACTCAATCTCGCCCCCATAGCCGATTGTCTCTTTGATAAGAGACGCCAAATCGCGAATGCCGATTTCTTTGCCCGTGCCTATGTTGATGTGGCAGTTACGGATTTCGGATTTTCCCCTCTTCAAATCCTCGAAATCGACATGTTCCATCACAAAAACCGTGGCCTCCGCCATCTCTTCGCTCCAGAGAAACTCGCGAAAAGGTTTTCCCGTACCCCAAAGCACAACCTTCCGGTTGCCTATACCGTACTTTTCCAAAACCGCGCGAATCTCTTTTTCGCTATTTTTACCCGAGATACCCTCCACCGGACGCGCATTCAAATCTTTGCGGACAGCTTCCCAATCGTTTCCCGTCAGTGATTGAGCCAGAAAAATTTTGCGCATCATAGCAGGCAACACATGGCTTCGCTCCAGGTCGAAATTGTCGTTGGGGCCGTACAGGTTGGTCGGCATCACGGCGATAAAGTTGGTGCCATATTGCAGGTTGAAGCTCTCGCACAATTTCAGACCGGCAATTTTGGCTATCGCGTAAGGCTCGTTGGTATATTCCAAAGGCGATGTCAGGAGCGCATCTTCCCGCATCGGTTGGGGAGCTTCGCGGGGATAGATGCAGGTACTGCCCAAAAACACCAATTTCTTCACCCCGTTCCGAAAACTCTCCCCAATCACATTGTTCTGAATTTGAAGGTTTTTGTAGATAAAATCGGCACGATGGGTGTTGTTGGCAAGAATCCCTCCCACATGAGCTGCCGCCAGAAAAACATATTCGGGTTTCTCGGTTTCGAAGAAACGACTTACCGCCACAGCATCCGCCAAATCAAGCTCCTCGCGGGGTTTTCCCACCAAATTGAAGTATCCTTTGGATTGAAGGGTTTCCCAAATAGCCGAACCGACCAACCCCCGATGTCCAGCGACGTATATCTTTGAATTCTTATTCATACGCATAACCCGTCTCCGTTAAATGATTTCGCTTTTTAATTTCAATTTCTTCACAAAGCGGATATCGTGTTGTACCATCCGTTTTACCAATTCGAAGAAAGGCGTTCGGGTGGGGTTCCAGCCGAGCAGTTTTTTTGCCTTGGCAGGATCGCCGAGCAATTGTTCAACCTCCGCAGGGCGGAAAAATTTGGGGTCAACCTCCACCAATACCCGTCCGGTAGCGGTATCGATGCCCTTTTCATCTGTACCCTTCCCCTGCCATCGGAGGGTGATGCCTGCTTCGGCAAAAGCGAGGGTGCAGAATTCGCGAACAGTATGCATCTCGCCCGTCGCAATCACAAAATCTTCGGGCGTCTCGTGTTGAAGCATCAACCACATGCACTCCACGTAATCGGCCGCATACCCCCAATCTCTTTTCGCATCCAGATTTCCGAGATACAACTTATCTTGCATGCCCTGTGCTATCCGGGCTACTCCCAAAGTGATTTTGCGGGTAACGAAAGTTTCGCCCCGACGTTCGCTCTCGTGATTGAAAAGAATTCCGTTCACGGCAAACATCCCGTAAGACTCCCGGTAGTTCTTCGTAATCCAAAAGCCGTAAAGTTTGGCTACCCCATACGGACTGCGCGGATAAAAGGGCGTAGTCTCTTTTTGGGGTACCTCCTGCACCAAACCGTAAAGCTCAGAGGTAGAGGCCTGGTAAATCCTGGTTTTCTTTTCCATTCCGAGAATACGAACAGCCTCCAACAACCGGAGCGTACCGACGGCATCGGTTTCTGCCGTAAATTCAGGAACATCGAAACTGACTTTTACATGACTCTGCGCTGCCAGATTATAAATTTCATCGGGACGAACGGTTTGAATCACCCGAATCAGCGAACTCGAATCGGTCATATCGGCATAATGCAGGTTGATAAGACGTTGCCGTTTCATATCGCGCACCCACTCGTCGAAGTAAAGATGCTCGATGCGCCCCGTATTGAAAGAGGACGAACGACGAAGTGTTCCGTGAACTTCGTATCCTTTTTCCAATAATAATTCGGCAAGAAAAGAGCCGTCCTGACCTGTTATTCCCGTGATTAATGCAACTTTCGCCATAA
>JBGYGP010000053.1:0-3038 GCA_041820645.1 Proteiniphilum sp.
AACAATTACGGTAAAGAGATTAAGAATAACCGAGCAAAACGGCGACTATACCGATTATATTTTCTCGAATACAAAATACAATACGCTCCAAAACGATGAAAAGTTTTCTATACGTTAGTTTTGTCAGCGTCTTTTTTTCCCTTTTTGTCGCTTGCGCGGCACCTTTTATCTCAGGATGCGGGGAATCGGAAAAAGCAATGATGTCGCGCGGCGATATTCCGCCACTTATTTCGCCGGAAGACAGTTTACAGGTTTTTGACATCGAAATCAATTTTGTGGGAAAAAACATAAACGGAATGATGTTGGTAAAGAAACTGTGTAACGATACTGTTCGTGTGCTGGTAAATAGTTATTTCGGGATGAGTTTGATGGATTTTGAGGTGTCAGTGTCCGGTTTTGAGGCTCATTACATGTTTGAACCTATGAACAGACCGGCGATAAAAAAACTGTTCGGAAACGATTTGAAGATATTGTTAGGACTGAACCTTCCTGCAAATTTTTGGGCGGAAAAATCGATATGCTTACACCAAGAAAACCGGATTACCATAAAGACAAAGGCTGAAACGATTTACTATAAATTGAGTGCTTCCAATCGATCGATTTTAGGAATTAAAACATCTGGATTACTTCTTAAAAATGATTCTTTTTCGCAGAAAATAACATTCAATCATTCCGGATTTTTTACTCCGAAAATTACGATTCGTAAAAATCAGATCCGGTAAAAATGATTATATTTGTATGATATAAATGGTTACGAAGTATGAGTGGCTTGCATGATTTATTTTTGATGGATTTTCTTGGAAAAGAAGACAATCTTTATTGTTTCTCTTGCAATATTAATACGAAACATCCGGTTTTTTCAGGGCATTTCCCTCAAATGCCAATTGTCCCCGGAGTTTGTTTGCTTAATGCTGCAAAACAAGCAGTAACCCAAATTACGGGAAAAAGTGCGTTGTTTTCCGAAGTCAGAGAATGTAAATTTCTTTCGGCTATCAATCCGATGCAAAATTCCAATTTTTTATTGAAACTCGAGATAGGTGAAAATGCCGAGATAAGAGCCAATATATTTGTGAAATCCACTCAATGTATGAAACTTAAAGCCTTTATGTCTATTTGATGGAAAAAGATAGGGCAAACACAATCGTAATAATTCCTACTTATAACAATGCAAAAACGTTGGGTAATGTCATCGAACGTGCATTGCTGCATAATCTTCCGCTGCTCGTCATAAACGACGGTTCAACCGACGACACGCGAAACGTTCTGTCTCAATTTACTAACGTTCAAATTATTAATTTAGAGAAAAATCAGGGGAAAGGAGTCGCACTGAAAACAGCTCTTCGGTGGGCTATCGAACAAAATTACCGGTATGCCGTTACGCTCGACTCCGATGGACAACATTATCCCGAAGATATTTCTGTTTTTCTGAATGAAATTGAACAATCGCCTGATACTCTGCTTGTAGGTGCCCGAAACCTTCAGGCTGAGAATATGCCTGCAAAAAATACCTTTGCCAATAAATTTTCCAACTTTTGGTTTCGTATCGAAACGGGAATTAAAATGAACGATACTCAATCGGGATACAGACTTTATCCGTTGCATAAATTGAAAGGACTGAAATTTTTTACAGGAAGATATGAATTTGAACTTGAAATTTTGGTAAGAGCTGCTTGGCAGGGAATAGAGGTGACTAATGTTCCTATTCGAGTTTATTATCCTCCTGTGGAAGAGCGAATAAGCCATTTTAGACCCTTGCGCGATTTTATGCGTTTAAGCCTTCTCAACACCGTATTGGTGTTTTTTGCACTATTTGCCTATTATCCATGGAAAGCCTTACGAAGTTTGACTGGAGAGAATATTCGGAGATTTATCCGAAACAATATTACACACTCGTCCGAAAGTAACGCACGGATTACTGGGGCAATCATGTTGGGTATTTTTATGGGGATAATACCCGTTTGGGGCTATCAAATGGCGCTGGCATTTTTACTTGCGCATTTGCTCAAACTCAACAAAGTAGTTACTTTGGTGGCTTCCAATATCAGTATTCCACCCATGATTCCGGTGATCCTTTTTGGGAGTTATGCTACCGGTGCCTGGATTTTGGGAAATCCAATTGATTTCTCGATGAGAAAAATGTCATTGGAATTTGTAATGAACTCCCTTTGGCAGTACCTGCTTGGGAGTGTGATTTTTGCGGCGATATGCAGCCTGTTGATCGGTTTGATAGGTTATATCTTACTTGAAATCTTTAGGAAACAGCAGACAAGTACGTTATGAACAAACTCTTTGTGAGCATATACGACTATTTTGCAAAGCGGAAAACTCTCCGTAACGTATGGATGATAGGGAGTTTTTTGCTAATGCTGTTTTTTGCTCTGCAATTGAAATTCGAGGAGGAGTTTACCCGTTTTTTCCCCGATGACAACGACTCCGAAAACAGCGAGTTGGTTTTTCAAAATCTCAAGATAAAAGACAAGATCTTTGTCATGATTTCGGCCAAAGATACATTACAGAGAGAGAAACAGTTGGATTCGATTGTGGTAGTTTCCGATTTAATCCGTCAACGTATTGCCGAAGGCGTTGCGAAAAATTATATACTAAACGTCTTTTCCGGTGTAGAAGAGCAATCGATAAGCCGGACGAGCGCTTTTTTTTATGACTATCTGCCTGTTTTTCTTACGGACGAAGATTATCGGCGGATGGATTCACTCACAACTCCCGAAGCCATTCACAACCGCTTGGTGCAGAATTTCGCGACTTTGATGTCGCCTGCCGCCATGGCATTGAAAACTTCCATAGCGAACGATCCTCTCGGTTTTGCCGGAAACGTGATGCTTAGCTTGAAAGATTTTGAGAGGATTTCGAATTATGAAATTTACGACAGTCGGATTTTTTCTCCCGATTTATCTACCTCCATTCTTATCGTTTCTCCCAAATACGGGACCGGTGAAACCGGTAAGAACGAAACCTTGATTTCCGAGCTCGAAATCATTTCTTCCGAAATGGAGAAACTTTATCCTTCGCTGCAGGTACAG
>JBGYGP010000054.1:0-7978 GCA_041820645.1 Proteiniphilum sp.
AAAGCGTTTTTCAGCCGCATCGCAGGGGCGGATAAGTTCAGGTAACGTGGAGATAACTCCTCTACAGATGGAGATACTTCCTCTACAGATGGTGATACTTCCTCTACAGATGGAGATAACTCCTCTACACATGGAGAGTATCACCATAATACCGAAGCTACGCTTCTCTTTTCAGCCGCTTCGCGGCGGCACCTCGTAACCGGCAAGCCCCAATAATGAAAAGATAAGACAAGGGTTTAATGCATAGCGATATACAGTATATATTGAGTTATCGGACAGCAATGATTCTATTTCTTCCAAAAAGAGGGAACGAACAGAGAAAGCACGGTAAATACTTCCAAACGCCCCACAATCATCAAGAAAGCGATAAAGTATTTAGTAAAAACACCGGTTGTAGCATAATTCCCTGAAGGGCCGAAATCACCCAATCCAAATCCGTAACTGCTCATCGACGAAATCGCTACGCCGACGGACTCATCAAAAGACATTCCCGTAAAACTGAGGACAATGGCCCCCACTCCGGTAATAGACAGGTAGAGAAACACAAAAGATAAGATCTTTTCCAAAGCCTTTCCCGAAACCGGATTGTTGTTTACTTTGATTAAATAGACGGCTTGCGGATGCACCTGCCTTTTGAAAACGACTCCTGCGTTTTTCACCAGAATAATCAACCTCGATATTTTGATTCCGCCCGAAGTGGAGCCTTCGCAACCGCAAAACAATATCATCGCCAGAAATAGAAACCAATAAGATTGTCCCCAGCTCAAAAAATCGGATGTGGCGAATCCGGTGGTCGTGATGGCGGCCATTACTTGAAAAAGCGCGGTGCGAACGGTGTTTTCCACAGTCCCGATCAATCTTCCTTCCACCGCGAATACAATGCAAATAATGGTTGTGAAAACAAGGATAATGCTCACATACCAACGAAATTCTTCGTCTTTGAAAGCTGAAAAGTTCAGTTTCCTGAAAGCTTTGAATATCAAAATAAAATTGGTTCCTCCGCAAAACATCAGCAACATGATTATGTATTCGATATAGGGCGAATGAAAGTAAGCGATACTGGCCTGCTTGGTTGAGAATCCGCCGGTAGAAATTCCCGAAAAAGTATGGCAAGCGGCATCGAAAGCATCCATCGGGCCAATCCACAAAAGCAGAAAACCGATTATCGTCAGGATAACGTAAGTTATAGACATGTTTCGGGTAATGTCCCTTATTTTGGGACGAAACTGATATTCGGAGATTCCTGTCGCTTCGGCATCGTAGAGCTGTACTACGGCGCTTGCCCCTCCAAACAGGGGCACAAACGACATTACGAAGATGATGACGCCAATGCCGCCAATCCACTGTGTGAGGCTTCTCCAGAAATGGAGCGATTTGGGAAACGCATCCAAGTTTAAGAGGGTTGAGCTCCCTGTAGTGGTAAATCCGCAAACACTCTCAAAAAAAGCGTCTGTGAACGAAGAAACGGCTCCGCCCAGAAGAAAAGGGAGTGCTCCGAAAAGCGACATGAGCAGCCACGCCATCGTTACGGTAAGGTAGCTTTCGCGTTTGGAAATTCTTTTGTTTCGGTCTTTGTTTCGTCCCAAAAAGAATAGAAAGACTCCCGATACCCCTGTGATTGCCGCCGAGTAGTATAGACTTTGCACCGCTTCTTCTTTGTAATATTCGCCTACAAGCGCCGAAAGGAGCATAAAGACGGATTCCAATATCAGGACGATTCCGATGCTTGAGAAAACAAATTTGTAGTTAAAACTCTTCATGCCGTATTCTTTATCTCAGCAAAAAGCGGAGTTAATTAAAAAAGGTTTCGATGCTTTTCAAAGATTTGTTTTTGAAAAAAACCACCACTTGGTCATAAGGTTCAACCAACGTATCGCCATCGATAAGCATGGGTTCGCCGTTTCGTATCAGCGCACCGAAGGTAATATCGGGTGGGATATTGAGGTTTTTGATAAGTTTTTTGGTGATTTTGGAGTTGGGTTTTGCCACAATCTCCCCTACATTGGCCTCCGAAAATGTCAGGCATTTGATATTCGAGGCGTCGGCCTGGAGAAGCAATTCGTAAATTTTGCTTGCGGCAAGAAGTTTCTTATTGATTACGGTCCCGATATCGAAACGCTCGGCCATCCCAATGTAATCCATGTTTTCAACCTCGGCGATGGTTTTCTTCACACCATACTGTTTAGCCATCATGCATCCCAGAATATCGGCTTCGGAATTGCCCGTGAGAGCGATAAAGGCGTCCATATCTTCAATCCCTTCGCTTTGCAGCAATTCGGCATCGCGGGCGTCGCCCAAAAATACCGTTACATTCGAAGGAAGATTTTCCACCAACATTTCGGCTCTTTCCTTGTTTTGTTCGATAATCTTGATGTTGACGTTCGACGGAATAAGATGAACGGCTTTCATCGTGATGCGGCTACCTCCCATAAACATGATGTTCTTGATTTCGAAAGAGCTTTTACCCAATATTTCGGGCATCTCGTTGATGTTTTTCCTGAGCGTGGTAAAATAGATGATGTCATTTGGAAGAATTTGGTCGCTTCCTTTCGGGATAAAAGTGTGTCCGTTTCGTTTGATGGCTACGATGTGAAATTTTTTGCCCTCGCTTGGTAATTCGTAAAGATATTTGTTTGCAATTTCGGCATTGCTCCTGATTTTTGCTCCCGACAGAATTGCCGAACCGTTGGAGAGTTCCCACCAAATTCTCGACCAGGGTGTTCTCAACGCCGAAACCACTTCGCGCGCTGCCATCATTTCGGGATAAATCATGGAGTTGACTCCCATTTTTTCGAAAAACTCCAAATTTTTCGGCAACAAATATTCGTAGTTATCGATGCGGGCTAACGTCTTTTTTGCCCCTAAGTTCGATGCCAGCATGGCGGCTGTCATGTTGTTCGCTTCGAGAGGGGTAACGGCGATAAACAAATCGGCACCCTCGGCGCCCGCCGCAGTGAGGTCTTTAGGCGACATGCAGTTGCCGACATAGGTCAACAATTCGACGTTGTCACGAATGGCAATCATTTTTTCTTTGTTTTCGTCCATTAAGGTGATATCATGGTTTTCCTGTCCCAATAATTTGGCCAAATGCGTACCCACTTCACCCGCTCCGGCAATAACTATTTTCATTTCTTATTCAAATTTGAAATACTCAAACGTTGCTATGTTTAGTGAAATTAAAAAAAGAACTTCCTCTCTTTTGCCGTCAAGCCTGTAGTTGACAGCTATTCGCTCTGCATGAGAAAAAAACCAAGAATAAAGGAGAGTCTCCCTCTTTCACCGGAGCGAAGCCGTTATCAGGAGCAGTGTTTATCAGCCGAAGGCTTTGGCTGCAAAATCTTTTACGCCCAACAACTAAAAGCCAATTACCAACACAACAACCGACACGAAGTTCGATTCATTATCTTCTGAACATTACTAAGTGATTTCGTTTTAGAAAAAGACAATATTTTAAATACCGACAGAGATGTTTTTTATCGGTACAGATGCGTTTTTTGCGGCATAAATTTCTTCTATTTTCCGCAAAATACTTTCCTCGTCCATTTCTGTTATTTTCTGAAGTTCCGCAATCGTCCCGTGTGTAACGAATTTATCGTCAACACCGATTCTGTGTAATTGAATATCCCGATATTTATTATCTGCCAGATACTCCAGTACGGCACTTCCCAATCCGCCTTTTATAACTCCGTTTTCGAGTGTAATGACATATTGGAAGTTCTCCGCTACCTCTTTCAACAACTCTTCGTCGATTGGTTTCAGGAAAAGCATATCGTAATGCGCTACACTGATACCCTTTTGTTCGGCTTTTGCAATGGCTTTCGATGCGTTGTTGCCGATTGTTCCGATAGAGAGCAACGCGATCTCTTTTCCTGCTTTTAGTTTTCTTCCTTTTCCGATAGGGATTGCCTGTATCGGGTTTTGCCAGTTCACCGTTTCGCCCTGTCCGCGGGGATACCGGATTACAAAGGGCATATCGTTGGCATAAACTGCTGTGTACATGAGATTTCTCAAATCGTGTTCGTTGAGTGGAGCGGAAATGATCAGGTTGGGAATCGGTCTTAAAAAGGCCAAATCGAAAACTCCATGGTGAGTAGGGCCATCTTCTCCCACCAATCCGCCTCTATCGAGGCACATAATGACCTTGAGTTTCTGGAGCGCTACATCGTGGATAACCTGATCGTAAGCCCGCTGCATAAACGACGAGTAGATGTTGCAAAAAGGAACAAAACCTTCTTTAGCCAAACCTGCCGAAAACGTTACCGCGTGGGCTTCGGCAATTCCCACGTCGAAAGCTCTGTCGGGAATTTCTTCCATTAAAAACGACATGGAGCAACCCGTCGGCATGGCGGGAGTAATACCCACTATCTTTTCGTTTTCTTTCGCCAACTCCACAAGCGTATGCCCAAAAACATCCTGATACAGTTGCGGTTGGTTTTTATCTTTTTTTACGATGCGTTCTCCGGTTTCTTTGTCGAACAATCCGGGAGCATGCCAGATGGTGGCTTGGTTTTCGGCCGGTCTGTATCCTTTTCCCTTGACGGTTTTCAGATGAAGAAGCTTTGGGCCTTCCATGTCTTTGATGTTTCGCAAAACACGTATAAGCTCCGGGAGGTTGTGTCCGTTTACCGGTCCGAAATAGCGGATGTTAAACCCTTCAAACAGATTTTGTTGTTTCGCCAGAAGCGATTTGACACTGTTGTTGAACCTCAATACAAAATTCTTCTTTTCTTCGTCAATCAGATTCTTCTTTTTAATCTGTTGGTAAAGATTGTTTCTCAGTCTGTTGTATTTTGATGATGTTGTGATTTTTACCAAATACTTTTGCAATCCTCCTACATTGTTATCGATGGACATATCGTTGTCATTGAGGATAATAAGCAAATTATTGGGTTGCGAGCTGGCGTTGTTAAGCCCTTCGTATGCAAGACCTCCCGTCATCGAGCCGTCGCCGATAATGGCCACTACGCGCCTGTCTTGCTCGTTGTTCAGCGAAGCGGCGACAGCCATGCCGAGTGCGGCGGAAATCGATGTAGAGGCATGTCCGGCGACGAACGTGTCGTATTCACTCTCATTCGGATTTGTAAATCCCGACAACCCGCCCAATTTCCGGTTTGTATGAAACACATTTTTTCGTCCCGTCAATATTTTATGGCTGTAAGCCTGATGCCCAACGTCCCATACCAATCGGTCGTAAGGCGTATTGTAAAGATAATGCAATGCTACAGTTAGCTCCACAGTACCTAAACTCGAAGCAAAGTGCCCGGGATTGAGAGATAGTTGATCTATAATAAACTCCCTCAAATCGGAACATACGCCTTGCAACTGTTCTATGTTTAAGTTTTTTAAATCGGCCGGACTGTTTATATTTTGCAAATATTTCATTTATACAATAGTAGTGTCGTTTGTTTAAGAACGGATGTGATTTCCGCGTTCAGTTTGCCATTTCGGAGAAGAATTTGATGCGGACCAGCCTTACTTCCGGCTCAGAATAATCGCTTAGGTTTTCCATCGCGATTTCCAGATCATCGGTTTCCGCTTCTCTGAAATATTCGTAAATTTCCTCTATCGTGTCGGGGTCCATTACCTCGTCTAAGAAGTAATTGATGTTTATTTTCGTACCGGAATAGACAATAGCCTCCACTTCGGAAAGCATTTCATCGAAATCGATTCCTTTTGATTCGGCGAGGTCATCGAGGGCTACTTTCCGGTCGATTGCCTGCACAATGGATACTTTGAGTTTCGATTTGTTAGCGACGGTTTTTACCCTAAGGTCTTCCGGACGGATAATTTCGTTCTCTTCTACGTGCATTTTGATGAGTTCGATAAACTCTTTGCCGTATTTCTTTGCTTTTCCTGTACCTACACCCGGAATATTTTGCAACTCTTCCAGCGTAACGGGGTAGGAAGTAGCCATCGCTTCGAGCGAAGCAGGTTGAAAAATAACATAAGGAGGAACGTTGAGTTGTTTCGCCATCTTTTTTCGCAAGTCTTTCATCATAGAGTAGAGAACAGGGTCTGCCGCTCCGGGATTTCCTCCACCGGTGGTCATGAGTTCGCCCTCTTCCGATTCGAGTTCTTCTATATTGGCATCGTCGTTCTCTTCTTCTTCTTTTGATATTTTGAACGATACGGGGGTTTTCAGAAAATCTTTCCCCTTTTTGGTAATTTTTAGGATTCCGTAGTTTTCGATATCTTTCTTTAAATAATTATCCAGAAGCGCCTGCCTGATAACATTTTCCCAAACGGTTCCCTCTTCATCTGCACCGGAACCAAACTCTTCGAGTTGGTCGTGTTGAAAAGTTTCTATCTCGGATGTTTGTTTCCCTATAAGAAAGTTTACCAGATAATCGGCTTTTTGCTTCTCTTTGAGCGCTGAAATGGCTTCTAAAACAGTAATTAGTAATTCTTTTGCTTCCACTTTTATTTTTGGATTTAAACAATTGTCACAATTTCCACAATTTGGTTCATTATAATCTTCTCCGAAGTAATGCAAGAGTATTTTTCTCCGGCATATATGGGATTCGGCATAAATCGACGTTTCTATCAGAAGTTGTTTCCCTATTTCTTGTTCCGAAACAGGTTTCCCTTGCATAAACCGTTCGAGTTTCTGCAAATCCTTACGGGAATAAAACGCGATACATTTTCCTTCACCGCCGTCGCGTCCCGAGCGTCCCGTTTCCTGATAGTATCCTTCGAGGCTCTTGGGAATGTCGTAATGAATAACGTATCTCACATCGGGCTTATCAATTCCCATCCCAAAGGCGATAGTTGCGACAATCACGTCGGCTTGCTCCTTCAGAAACGCGTCTTGGTTGTTGCTGCGTGTCGCCGCATCCATGCCGGCATGGTAGGGTAAAGCTTTGATGTTGTTTGCTTTGAGTATCTCCGTGAAATCGTCCACTTTTTTGCGGCTCAGGCAATAGACAATCCCCGATTTGTTGCCTTGCGAAAGGATGTATTTTATTATTTCCTTATCTACCTGTTCGGTTTTTTGCCTTACCTCGTAATAGAGATTATCTCTGTTAAACGACGACTTAAAAACCACCGCATCCAGCATGCCCAACGTTTTCTGAATATCGTGCTGTACTTTTGGGGTTGCCGTAGCGGTGAGAGCAATAATCGGGCGTTTGCATATTTCGCCGATAATGGGTTTGATGCGTCGGTATTCGGGTCTGAAATCATGCCCCCATTCCGAGATGCAGTGAGCCTCGTCGATAGCGTAAAATGAAATTTTGACCTTCCGCAAAAAATCGATATTGTCTGCTTTGGTGAGCGATTCGGGAGCAACGTACAACAGTTTGGTTTTTCCCGAAACCAAATCTTTCTTTACATTTTTTACCTCCTGCTTGTTAAGCGATGAGTTGAGAAAGTGGGCTATCCCGTTTTCTTCGCTATAGCTGCGCATTGCATCCACCTGATTTTTCATAAGAGCAATCAGCGGAGAGATAATAATCGCAGTTCCTTCCGAAAGCAATGCAGGCAACTGATAACAAAGAGATTTGCCGCCTCCTGTGGGCATCAGCACAAAGGTGTTATTGCCCGAGAGTATGCTCTCCATAATCTCTAATTGGTTATCTTTGAACGTATCGAACCCGAAATATTTTTTTAAGCCTTGGTATAGTAGCGATTTTCTATCAGCCATTATATCTCTTATGAGTCAGTTTTTACATCTTATTTAAGTGCAAAGGTGCAAATGTAAGAAAGTTTTTTTCTATTCCGAAAACTAAGTTAATTCTTATCTTCTGAATTTGCAAAAAAGTATATGTTAAAAATGCGTCATTCGGATAAAGCTAAAAAAATACAAAGTTCTCGATGAAAAGAACTTTGTATTTGTTATCGCTTTTATAATAAATAAATAGCTTTAAGCTACATTCAGGCGATTAAAATCCGATTTGTTGAAATGCTTTTCAGCATATTGGCGGGTGATATGCAACGATTTTTTTGTTTCGGAGGGCAACGAAAACATCGAATCGATCAT
>JBGYGP010000055.1:0-2630 GCA_041820645.1 Proteiniphilum sp.
GTTGTTACCTCTATTGACACATGTGTCAGGTTTTCCGTTTTTGGAGAAAACGCCACGTTGGTACAAGCAACATTTGCAACGTATTTAGGTAGAAATGGATGGAGATAAATTTCAACTTGATTACATCCAAAAAACGATATATACTAAAAAACAATGAAGAAAGAAACCTTATTTATCAGTTTTTCCTCCCAGAAAGGAGGCGTGGGAAAAAGCGCAATGACTGTGCTGACAGCAAGTTATTTACACTACCGAATGGGTTACCATGTAGCCGTTTTCGACTGCGATTATCCCCAACATAGCCTTGCTAAAATGCGCGAAAGAGAGATGAAAACCGTGTTGCTCAACGAAAGATACAAACGTTTGGCTTACGAGCAATTTACGAGCCTGAACAAAAAGGGGTATCCGATTATAACCTGTCGTGCCGATGAGGCTATCGATAAAGCTCATGAACTACTCAAGGCGTCTTCTCTTTTCTACGATGTCATCTTTTTCGACCTACCCGGCACGGTCAACTCCTCCGGTATATTGAATACCTTGACACAGATGCACTATCTCTTCTCGCCGGTACTTGCTGATCGCTTGGTGTTGGAGAGTAACCTCTCTTTTATCAATGTCATCAACGAAGTGCTAATAAAACAAGGGAAAACCGACATCAAAGGATTGCACTTATTTTGGAATTTGGTTGATGGGCGCGAAAAAACAGATTTGTATTCAAAATACGAAAAAATCATTACCGATTTGGGGCTGAGTATGATGAAAACACATTTGTCGGACAGCAAGCGTTTTCGTAAGGAGCTAAGCGACAGCGATAAACGTTCGGCATTTCGCTCCACCTTATTCCCTGCCGACAAACAGATGGCTAAAAGCACTCGTTTGGATGACTTTATTCTTGAATTTTTACAAATCACAAAACTGTAATCCCGACTAAAATTATGGCATCACACGACAAAAAACAAGTTCGTATCGACGAAACTCACATCATGGATATGATGATGGGCACTTCATCCGACAAACCCTACTTAGAAACAGACTCGGAGCCAACAAACAACAATGCCTTTGCGCAGCATTCAGTTCATCCGGAGAAACAGAGGCAAACAAAGAAACAAACTTTTGCCGACTATGAGCACCTATTCATCCGTTCGGCAAGCATCAAAGCAAAAGCCGGAAAGACCATCTACCTGCGCCCCGAATACCACCGGCGAATCGCACGCATTCTTCAACTACTCGAAGAGAGTACCGTATCACTGACAGACTATGTGGATAATGTATTCACACATCATTTTCAACAGTTTGAGGACGAAATCAGAGCTTTTTGCAAGAAAAATAACGAACCGATCATCTAAAAACAATTCTATGCAACTATTTATTATCCAAAGTATTTGGCAGTTTTTGCTTATTGTAATTCTTACAAGTTTATTCTCATTAGCTTGTCTGCTCGTGGGGCTTTACATCCAAGCCGGAAGAAAAGGGAATGGCAGGAGTCCGCACCGTCTTGCTAATGGCGAAGCAAAAGTACCTGATGTAATGGGACAGTCGCACCCGATTGAACGCCAAACACAGCCGATTGAAGCCATTGAATGCCAACCCGAAGAAAGCAAGAAAAAACCTCCTACATTTGCCCGTGAAATTCCGAGCGGGGAACTCGACCAAGTTTTCGGGACGGAACAAATCGATGAAATCAACCTGCGGGAAGACCCCGCTCCGGACGAAGACGACGTAGATTGGCAAGACGAAGAAACCGAGTTGGAGGTACACCGCACGACAGCCTATGATGAGAATGATTTTGCCACGGGTGTCTCTTTCGACGAGTTGCAACAAGTAACTCGCTTGATACAGAAAGACGAGTTGCAACCTGATGAACAAAACATTGTGATTACGGCTGCCGTGAAACTTGTCCACACCGATTTGTGGGAAAAAGTAACGGAAGCACTACCCCATGCAAACGAGAAAATTGCCAAGATGCTTGATGCTTCACCCAAAAAAAATCAAGAAACCGAAGATTGGCGAAATTTCGACATTCGGAATTTCATTTAAACAACCACTAAATCCAAATGTATTAACCCGGCTTTTGCTCGCCCTATCCAAGCGTAGCGAAAACCACAAAGCAAGCGTTCTATGATACGAAAAAGAATTTATCTTGTGACAATTGCACTGATTGTCGCGGCACACAGCTTTGCACAAGGCAATGGCATCGGGGGGATTACCCAAGCTACAAATATGGTAACTTCCTATTTTGACCCGGCAACCAAACTCATCTATGCCATCGGCGCTGTCGTAGGTCTTATCGGCGGTGTAAAAGTGTATCAGAAGTTTTCATCGGGTGATCCCGATACCTCCAAAACTGCATCGTCGTGGTTTGGTGCCTGCATCTTTCTGATTGTGGCAGCCACCATTTTACGCTCTTTTTTCTTGTAAATATGGCAGCTTGGGAAATCAACAAAGGCATCGGTAGAACGGTCGAGTTCAAGGGGTTGAAAGCGCAATACCTGTTTATTTTCGCAGGCGGATTATTGGGTGTGTTTATCCTTGTAGTCATACTCTATATGTTAGGCGTTAGCCAAGTGCTCTGTCTGGTTTTGGGTGTATCGGGTGCCACCGTTTTAGTGTGGCAAACGTTCGCGATGAACCAA
>JBGYGP010000056.1:0-3840 GCA_041820645.1 Proteiniphilum sp.
ATGCTTATCTGGGTAAAAAACCGACCTCATTTACCTACAACGGAAAAACCTACACGCCGCAATCGTTCAAAGATTTTTTGGGATTAAAGCAGAGTGATTACGTTTCGCTGTCTTCTTTTACACACCACCCTTTTTACATAGCCTTTGCAATAGAAGTGCCGGACAATTGGCGTTGGGCAAAGTCGATAAACCTGCCTTTGGATGAGATGATGGAAGTCATCGACAACGCCATCATGAACGGATACACCGTGGCCTGGGCATCGGATGTGAGCGAGGGAGGTTTTACCAGAAACGGTCTTGCAATTATTCCTGATGAAAACGCTACCGAAAATGCCGGCAGCGACCAGGCCAAATGGTTCGGGCTTTCGGAGAAAGAACGCCTCAACTCCATCAGCGGCAAAATAGGCGAAGAGATATTGAAAGAAAAAACAATTACCCAGGAGATGCGCCAGAAAGCGTACGACAATTTCCAAACCACAGACGACCACGGTATGCAAATCTACGGCATTGCAAAAGACCAAAACGGGAACAAATACTACATGGTAAAAAACTCGTGGGGCGAAACCGGCTCATACAAGGGTATCTGGTATGCTTCGGAAGCTTTTGTACGTTACAAGACCTTGAGCATTGTCGTAAACAAAGAATCCATTCCGATCGATATTGCGAAGAAAATCAAATATTGAGACTTAGCAACGAATGTGTTAACTTTTTGCGAGTCGTATAACCGGTTAGTAGCGGATAGTTGCACAATCAACAGCGGCTAATATTTTTTGAATATCACTAAATAAAATCAATGGAGATTAGCAAGTTATACGATATTTACAAAAAACATCCTTCGATAACGACAGATAGTCGCAGGGTTGTCCCCGCCTCTATCTTCTTTGCACTCAAAGGCGAGAGATTCAACGGCAATCTCTTTGCCGAAACGGCAATCGAACAAGGATGCGCCTATGCCGTTGTGGACGAGTGGGGAGGTAAAGCCCCGAATCCGCAAATCATTGTGGTGGAAAACGTGCTTTCCGCCCTGCAAAAGCTGGCCAAGTACCATCGCAAAAAACTGAAAACGCCTATCATCGGCATCACCGGAACAAACGGGAAGACAACCACCAAGGAACTGGTGGCTAACATCTTGTCGCAAAAGTTCAAGGTAGCCTTTACACAAGGTAACTTCAACAACCATATAGGAGTGCCTCTCACCTTGTTGAGCATTACCAGAAATCACGAAATCGCGGTCATCGAGATGGGAGCCAACCATCCGGGAGAAATCAAGGAATTATGCGAGATAGCGGAGCCCAATATCGGACTGATTACCAACATAGGCAAAGCCCATATCGAAGGCTTCGGTTCGTTTGAGAACGTCCGGAAGACCAAAGGCGAATTGTACGATTTTTTAAGGGAAAACGAAGGAAAAGTTTTCGTGAACAAAGACAATGCGTTGCTTTACGAAATGTCGGAAGGTATGAACCGCATTCTCTACGGACGAGATAATCCCGAACTATTTGTCTCCGGTACTCTCTCTTCTGAAACGCCTTTTTTGCAATTCAACTGGAATTTTTTCGAACATCCCCATCCGGTGAAAACCCATCTGGTGGGAGAATACAACCTCGATAACGCTCTGGCTGCAGCGGCTATCGGCAAATATTACGGCATCAACGCCGAGCGAATCAGTTCGGCGCTGGAAACGTACATGCCGAAAAACAGCCGCTCGCAGTTTGAACGCACGCCACACAACGACCTTATTATTGATGCCTACAATGCCAATCCTACCAGCATGAAAGCTGCGCTCGATTTTTTCGTAAAAATCCCCTCCACATTGCCCAAAGCTGTCATTTTGGGAGAAATGAAAGAGTTGGGAGAGATTTCGGGCAACGAACACCGGAAAATAGTCGAATTTCTTTCTGCCCAATCCTTCGGAAAAGTCTATTTGGTGGGAGAAGCGTTTGCGGATGTCGCCGGTGAAGAGACTTTGGTCTTCGAATCGGCGGAGCAACTTATTGAGGCATTGCAGAAAAATCCCATCGAAGGGTACTATATCCTATTAAAAGGCTCGCACTCCGTGCATTTGGAAAAGGTTGTGCCGTTTCTGTAACCGGAGTGGTGCGAAACGATGTTTTGCATTGTCCGAATCTTAAGAAGCGACTTTTTCTTTTTACCGTCAACCTTCGACTATCTGTTTCGCACTCCTACGGCAGCAAACAAAAAACGGATTTTGTTGTTTATAGTCTGTTTCAAAAACTTCTTATGAAGCGATTTCTTCAAATTCTTATCAACATATCCGTTGCCAATACCGCTACGTTCTTTCTGTGGAATGCTTTGTCGTTTTGGCTCTATATCGAAACGCGTTCGGTGCTGATTTTATCGATTCTCGGCGGGACTTACATGACGCTGGTAACTCTTTCGGGAATGTTTTTCGGAACAATTGCGGATAAACACCGGAAAAAGCATGTAATAGCCTTTTCGTCGGTCGTGGCATGTGCTTTTTTGGTGTTTGCCGGTTGTACCTTTCTGTTTTTCGATGTTCGTGAAATCGGGAATATCTCGTCGCCGGCATTTTGGATATTTTCGCTTTCCATCTTATCGAGTGCGATTGTAAGCAACCTGCGTGCTATTGCCCTTTCTACAACCGTATCCATTCTGGTTCCGAAAGAGAATTACGCCAACGCCAACGGTCTGATTGGCATGGTGCAAGGCTTCGCCATGATTGCCAATACGGTTTTCAGCGGCTTGGTCATCGGGCATTTGGGGCTTGAGTGGGCAATGTACATTACCCTTGTCTTGTCGGGGCTGTCGCTCGTACACCTGTTTTTCGTCCCTATTCCCGAAAGCAGCCTGCACCGCGACCCCGAACTGCGGAACAAACAGATAGATTTCAAAGGGGCCATAAAAGCCATTCGCTCTGTTCCAGGTCTTATGCCGCTTATCTTTTTCACCACGTTCAACAACTTCATCGGCGGCATTATCATGGTGCTGCTCGATCCTTACGGATTGACAATGTTTTCGGTGGAAGTGTGGGGCATTGTTTTAGGCATTACCGGGACGGGATTTATCTTCGGGGGAATGATTATCAGCCGGAGGGGGCTTGGTAAAAACCCGCTGCGCACATTGCTCTGCGGATATGTTGTCGGCAGCCTTATCTGCGTGTTTTTTACCCTTCGCGAATGGCAATGGTTGCTGGTGGCGGGAATTTTTCTGTACATGCTCTC
The DNA here is from genome assembly GCA_041820645.1 of Proteiniphilum sp. GTDB lineage: Bacteria > Bacteroidota > Bacteroidia > Bacteroidales > Dysgonomonadaceae > JBGYGP01. The sequence goes on from JBGYGP010000056.1 coordinate 3,204, forward strand.
CGTCCCCTTTATTGAGGCTGCCGAACAGACCATTATCCAATCGGTGGTTCCGAAGATAAAACAGGGGCGCGTTTTCGGATTTGCGCAAACAGTAGAATCGGCGGCGACACCTGTTTCGAGTTTTCTGATTGGCCCGTTGGCGCAGTTTTCAATAATTCCTTTTATGGATAGCAATGCGGGAAAACAGGCTTTCGGTTGGCTGTTGGGCGAAGGCAACGCGCGAGGCATCGGACTCTCTTTCACTCTTTCGGGATTATCGATGCTGTTGCTTACCCTGTTTGCTTTTCGGAGTAAAGCTTACAAGAGATTATCGGCTTTGTTTCGGAAGTCTCATTGAACCCAGATTCCACACTCGGTTATTTTTTGAATATAGAATTAATCTTAAACCACTTCTGTCCGATAAAAAATCGGCATTAACTTATAACTCATGAATAAACAAGCAAATAGATGCTTTTATTGAGAAGCGGGTTTATCTTTTGCGTTTGCCTATCTGCATTGGAAAAGATGCGGGGCTGTCTGCCCCAGACCCCCGACGTCCTTTTCTTGTCTTGACAGAAGAAAAGGATGCAAAATAAGGTCGAGTATCCCGTTGCAGCGGAGGCGAACTGCTTTCTTTTTGCCTTTTCTGCTTCGCAGC
>JBGYGP010000057.1:0-3807 GCA_041820645.1 Proteiniphilum sp.
GCCGCTCCGGCAAGAGGATAAAGGAGTTTTTTTGAAAAATGGCGCGTATTCATTTGAGAATTGTTTGAATTTCGACTCGGAAACATCGCAAAATTACATGAAAATCTACCTATTTGCAAACGGTGGAGATAAAATGCGGATACTCCGGTTCGTATAACGCAGCCCCACCGAAGCGTTGTGCCGCATGGCAAAATGTGTGGGTAGCTTTCGGCCGGGGATAGTTGTTTTATTTTTTAAACTGAGGTTGCTTGGATCCAAGATTGAAAGAGTTGTTTCTTCGCTTAATCGAGTGTTTTTGTTGTTCTTTTCAATAAAATGAAAACAGTAATGATGTACACGGCTACTATTCCGAAAGGGATGACTACGAATCGTAATTCGGGCAAAAGAAGCCAGAGCATAACCACCAATAGTGTCCTGAAAATGCTGTGAAATATTCCTACCCAATGCCGGATAATCCACGAAAAAGGCATCCACATCAATCCGGATAAAATGCCTACTGTTAGCGGTAGGGAAGTATAATCTATCATGAAAAACGGAATAGCAATAGCATAAACCAACAGAGCTTCTCCCATAGCCAAGAAAAACAAATTGTCGAAAGTGTTTTTAGGTTTTTTCTTATCCAAAAAATTTTCTCCGGTAAAATTCGAAATAAGCATTCCTAAAAAAGCAATAAATCCGGTGCATATAAACAGTAACCAAACTTTTAGTTCGGGAGGCAGGAAAATTCCGCCGATGCCTGCGATAGTCCACATAATAATACCAGCCAGAGGCATAGCAAGAAATTTTCGTTGAGCAAACTCTTGTCGTTGTATTTCTAAAGATTGTACCTCTGTTTTCATCTCTTCTCAAATTTAGAAAAATCGAAATAGACCATTTTTAATTCTTGTGTTGTTATCTCATTGGCTTTTACGTCAAAGAGCATTTCGTCAGGATTGGGTGGTCCCATCTCCGCAACCGTATTGTTAGAGAAAGCATACCCTTCGGCAGGTATTCCCATTATTCCCAATTCTAATTTTTCGTTGTCGTTCTCATCGTGAAAAGCTGCGATGATATATTTGCCCTCGGCAATAGAATTCACATTCCAAGAGGCACAGTTATTTTCGATAGCAAGAGCCGCATTTTGGATTGATTCCTTTTTCGCAAAATTCCCTTTACCTTTGAAAAGGGCAACCATAACTTTTCCGTCATTGCTTTTGAGATTTTCAAAGCGTACGTTTAATTTTCCGTTTTCAGCTTGCATTTGAGCAGCAAACAGAATAATTGTTCCTGTCAGTAATAATAATTGTTTCATTTTTTTTAATTTTAGAAGTTATAAATTCAAATATCCTTTTAACGATTCAACATATTCTTCAAAGGCTTTTATGCCTACTTGTGTAATTTTGCAAACGGTGCGGGTTCGTTTTCCTGCAAATCCTCTTTCCACTTCAATGTAACCCGCTTCGCTCAACTTATCGATTTGTACACTTAAGTTTCCCGATGTGGATTTGGTTTCTTCTTTCAAATAGACAAAGTCGGCTTCTTCCACCGATAGCAATATAGACATTATTGCCAATCGAAGTTCGGAGTGGAGTAGGGGGTCGAGTTGTTTAAACATCATTTTTCTGTAGTTTAAAGCTGTCAATTAATACATAAAGTGAAATCAAGAATAATGGTAAATGATAAACTCCTACAAAAACAGTTGAAGGATTGAAAAAGCTCATCATATTCCAGAATCCGATGATGGTACCGGAAATGGCAGTCATTCGATATACCGATGGACTTACGGCAGGCTTGCAAAAAATAAGAACCGTAAGAAAAACAGGAGTCATCGGGCAAAACTGTATGGATTGCGCTACATGTCCGGTAAAGAAATGAGAGGGATTGAAATCCGGCGTTCCCGAAAAATTCATGGGCCACCAAAAGCAAAACAGTGCAACCGGAATAAGCCAGCCGTTCTTTTTGGTAATGTTTTGGAACGTATATTTATTCTCTTTTTTCGATACATCGCGTAGCCAAACAATCGACGTTAGCAGCATAAGTATGATGTTGGATATCACAAAACTCAGCCCGAATTTATCGGTTACAGCGATATTCTGAACAAACGCATAAATCCCGAAACTGCATCCTGCAAAAATGGTAAAAGGTTTCCGAAAAGAGTTCTTCAAAATAATAATACCTATAAAGAACAACAGCGTTATAATCTGAAAAACAGCCCCGTAAGGAATCAGTTGCCGGACAAATGAGTTCGATAGCGTTGTGGTAACAATATTCCCTATTTCACTTGGAATAAATCCCTTGCTCGCAAAAGGAGGAAGAATAAATGCCGTCAATAGCATGGAGAAGAGAAACCAACGCGATAAAATTATTTTGTCTGTTGTCATTTTTTTCGCCCTTTCCCATTTAAAATATGTCCGGGTATAACCATGATGACCAAAAAAGATAATCGCGAAAATAAGAATGGACTCGTATCCTTTTACAATCAGACATAAAAAAGAGAGAAAAATTCCGGCAAATCCCGAAAAAATAATCGGCTTAAACCGTATAATCAATCCTGTAATGGCTGTTCCGCTCCCCATCATCAGTATCACGATAAAAAGAATGGGTATATTCCACAAAAAGATGGCAGATGTGGATACGATAAGTCCCGCTATTCCGAATACAATCCACACGTAACCGATAATTCTATCAATATAGGTTTTTACTCCTTTTTCCTGTTTCCTAATAATCCGCATCATTGTGGGAAACCCGATAACAGGTATCAGAAACCACAGGTAATTCCAATTTGGATTTCCCGTAGTTGAAAAGAAGTACCAAACCACTAATGACACAAGTATGGTTGTGTAGCCCCAAATAAGAAACGGCAAACCGTTACCTTTTTCCAATTTCTGTTGCGTGTTGTTAATCATTCGAGTGATAAGTTCCAAACTCTCTTTCTCGTTTAATTGTTTGTTTTCCATTTTGTTTGTTGTTTTAAAGAGTGAATATTTTCTGAGTTTATAAATGAAATACAGTGCAAATATAAATCAGTTTATTTTATAAACCAAATAAGGTAAAAAGAAAACCGCTTATTTAACTTAATTTAAGCGTTGGCGTTATTCGCGAGGCGACTCTTTGATGATAGGAATTTCTCTTTTTACGCTTTGACTCAGCGAAATCATCGTTTCTGTGGCCACCACGCCGGGAATTTCCTGGATTTTGTTGTTCAGCAGATCCATCAGGTGTTCGTTGTCTTTGGCGTAAAGTTTGATAAGAAGGGTATATGGCCCTGTGGTGAAATGACACTCGGTTACTTCGGGAATTTTTTCGAATTCGGGAATCACGTTTTTGTACATGGAGCCTTTTTCGAGTTTTACCCCAATGTAGGCGTTTGCCGCATATCCGAGTATCTTAGGGTTGACATGATAGCCCGATCCGGTTATCACGTTATTTTCCACCATGCGCTGGACACGTTGATGAATGGCGGCGCGTGATACTCCGCATTGGTTTGCTACGTCTCTGAATGGAATGCGAGCATTTTGGGAAATAATTTCCAGTATCTGTCTATCTAATTTGTCAATTTTTTCCATGGGAATTTGTTTTAAATCATGATTCAAAGATAGAGAAAAAGCGATAACGAAATAGCATTTTGCGATTTTTTTTTAGAAATCGAGTGTTTTTAATACGAAATCAGGTTCAAATCGCGGAGATTCGTTTACAAAAAGTAATTCAAAAAACACTTTTCTCGAATAGAAACTCTGCAAACTTTAAATCCAACGGCGTGGTTATCTTTATATTTTTTTCGTCGCCTTCTACCAACTTAATTGGAATTCCGTCGTTTTCGGCAACCGA
>JBGYGP010000058.1:0-2768 GCA_041820645.1 Proteiniphilum sp.
AATTTTACGAATTGTCTGTTTTTATTTCTCTCTTTTATACCCGTTCCTGACGGAACATTCCCTGCCGCCGGGGAGTGTGGAAAATCGAAAGACTTCTTTTTCTTACATTGTTGTCCGATAAATCATCAAGCAATCGATTATTCGCATAAACGAGGTTTTGGGTGTTAGCCTATTTTTGCGTAGCAAAAAAACAAAGGCATTTGAGCAAGAGCGAGTTCTTTCGTTTAGCGTGCAAGCACATAGCAGGTTGTTTCGGAACAGAAGCCTTGAGTTTCTTTTGCATCCTTTTCTTGTGTCAAGAGAAGAAGAAGATGTCGTGGTTTAGGCAGACAGCTCCACATCTTTTCCAATGCAGATAGACAAACGCAAAAGATAAGCCCGCTTCTCGATAAAAGCATCTATTTGCTTGTTTATTGATGAGTTATAAGCTAATGTCGATTTTTTGTCGGACAGCAATATTTTTCTTAATTGTCGGAAGTGGCTTGCAACCGTATAATACAACCATTTTCAAAAAAAAGAGGAGAACGAATCTCCTCTTCCGAATAATATCGTAAAAAACGATTTCTTTAAATTTTACGTGCGCCGTTGCCGATAACAACGTCATAGATTTTGGGTTCTCTGCCGAATTTATTTTTGTAAAGAACTTTCACATCGTTCACAAAAGAATCGTACAACGCATCTTTTACCAGATTTATCGTACATCCTCCAAAACCGCCGCCTATCACGCGCGATCCGGTAACACCGTGTTCGCGGGCTACATCGTTCAGATAGTCCAACTCTTCGCAACTCACTTCGTAAAGTTTGCTCATTCCGCGATGCGTTTCAAACATTTTTTTGCCCACCGTTTCGTAGTCGCCTTTTTCCAAAGCCTCCGAAACATCCAGTACGCGCTGCGTTTCTTCGATTACATATTCGGCCCTCATGTAATCTTCGTCCGAAATATCTTTTTTCACCTCGTTGAGCATTTCCATGGTCGCATCGCGCAAAAATTCTACTTCGGGATGATTTTTACGAATTGCCGCCGCCGCTCTTTCGCAGGACTCACGCCGTTTGTTGTAGGCCGACGAAGCGAGTTCGTGCTTTACAACCGAATCCACCAAAACAAGTTTATATCCTTTGGGATTGAACGGGAAATAATCGAACTCCATGGTTTTTGTATCCAAACGCATCAGGTTGCCCTCTTTCCCGAAAAGAGAGGCAAATTGATCCATGATGCCGCATTTCACGCCCACATAGTTGTGTTCCGTTGCCTGTCCGATACGAGCCAGTTCAAATTTATCGACACCAAGTTCCAATTGCTCGTTCAACGCGAAAGCGTAGGTGCTCTCCAAAGCAGCGGAAGAGGACATGCCGGCGCCCAGAGGCACATCGCCGGCGAAAACCGTATCGAAACCCTTTATGGGCTTACCGCGTTTGATAAATTCTCTGCATACGCCGAAAATATATTTCGCCCACCCCGCTTTCGGCAGGTCCGATTCATTCAGACCAAATTCCGAACTCTCGTTCAGGTCGATGGCATACGCCCTGATTTTATCGGTTCCGTTAAAACGGAGAGCGGCAATCATCCCTTTATCCACTGCCCCCGGAAATACAAAACTGCCGTTGTAATCGGTATGCTCGCCGATGAGATTTATGCGTCCGGGAGAAACATAAACTTCGGGGCTTTCGTTGCCGAATTTTTCACGGAAAATTTTCACTATCTGTTCTTTTGTCATAGGTTTGTCTGTTTGTTTAAAACTTTGCCAAAGCGATAAGCCTTGGCAAAGTGTGATGAATATTCGAATTATATCTCTATTCTCGCCGCACGATAACGCCTTAATCGACCGGGATATCCTTGTTTACATTCTTGCATCCGATCAACGCATAGTAAAGCAAGTATGCCAAGCCTACAACGATTACCCAGTAGCTTGTGAGGTAACCCGTTCCGCCGGTAACGTCCACCACGGCGTTCTGCACCAACGGAAGAATACCGCCGCCGCATACCATGACCATAAAGATACCCGACGCTTTTTCGGTGTATTTTCCCAATCCTTCTACCGCAAGGTTGAAGATTCCGCCCCACATCACGGAGGTACACAACCCGATGAGAACGAATAACGCGGCATTGACCGGAACTTTTACGAACCCGAACAGCCCGGAAGCGTCATTTTTGAATACCGGCAAATCAATCAACGTGCTAATGGGAGCGAACATGGCCGTCAGCGTAAGTACCAATCCCAATCCCGAAGCCACCATAAGCATGCTTTTGGCCGAAACCTTGCTGCCGATAGCCGCACCCAACAAACGTCCTACCAACATCAGCAGCCAATAGGTGGCGGTAACCGAACCCGCAATGGCTTCGGCATTTCCCGCTCCGCCCAATTGCAACACGTCCAGGTCGGGGTTTTGCAACCATTTGTTCAGAATATTGGGGATACCTACCTCTACGCCCACATATACAAAAATACCGATAGCGCCAAGAATAAAATGGCGGAATGATAGCGGGCTGTATTTCGACGATGCGGCGGACGACGCGTTCTGTTCTTTGTGTTTTTCGGGAATCGACGCAAACGCAATGACAACAAAAGCAAACGCGAAGATGGCTAATGCAGCGTACATCAACGGGAATACGTTGCTGATCTGCGCATTTTTGATTCCTTCGGGAATCAAGATACCGGTTAGGATAATCACAGCGGTACCGGCTAACGAGTTGAATGCCCCCCCAATCTGAATCAATTGGTTTCCTTTATTGCCTCCGCCGCCGAGCGAGTTCAACATCGGATTTACTA
>JBGYGP010000059.1:0-13195 GCA_041820645.1 Proteiniphilum sp.
GGGAGAGTTCCGATATCTTGCGGGAGAGTTCCGACATCTTGCGGGAGAATTCCGACATCTTGCGGGAGAATTCCGACATCTTGCGGGAGAATTCCGACATCTTGCGGGAAAGTTCCGACAACTTGCGGGAGAGTCCCGACAACTTTGGGAAAGTGCGGCGGTGTAAGAGGAGAGAAAACAAAAGTAGGAAGAAAACGATTTTGTTTTCCTCCTACTTGGCTAATAACCAGTTTTTATTCGATAGCGCCGTTGGCGTAAATTTTCAAATAAATGTCGTTAGGTTCGGCTTCGAGCTCGAAGAGATAATAAGTTTCGGTGGCTGTTTCGTAAAAATCAACATCGTCGATGCGGTATTTGGCATATTGCGAACTTTTAAAAGCAGCCATCACGTTTGCCGGTACAGCCGCAGACTCAATTTCGGTTTTGGTGTATTGCCATTCGCTTTTCTTGTTGAAAACCACTTCGCAGTAAGCGCCTGCATTCGAGATATCCACCTCAATGGTGTTATCTTCGTGATCGATATCGATGATTTTAGCCCCCGGATAGCGAGTGGAAATAAAACTTGATACAGATGCAGGCATCGTTTCCGGGAAGTACTGTGAACCCGATTTATTGTCGTTGTCAGCATCAACGACAGTCTTTACTAATACTCCGTCTGCGGTGTAGTAGATGTCGTACTTCTGTTCTCCCTGTTCTACCTCGATTTTATAAATCGTTTCCATATTCCGGCGTTCGATCATCTTGACATCATCAACCTTCCAACCGGCATAGGCGCTGTTCCGGAACGCGTTTTTCACCGCTTCCGGCAACATTTGGAACGTGATTTCGGTAATTGTCATCTCCCATCCGTTGGGCTGATTAAACCACGCTTCCGCCTCCGTCTTAAGGTCGGCACGCCAAAAATCGGCTACATAGTAGCCACCTTCCTGTTCCCAACTTATACTGCGGGCATTAGGGTACATCGTTCCCAATACGGTTTCGTATTCCTTGGAGGAAACGCTCGGATTGTTGCTGTCGCAGCTATATAGCGTCAAACAGCCAATCAGCAATGTCGCTGATAAAAAAAGATTTGCTTTCATTACTTGTTATGTTAAATTGGTTTTTAATCATCATACCCGATTACATTGAATCGCTTATCGAATTTTATTTCGACAAAGTTGTCAAGTTTCACTTCGTAATCCCTCCGGTCGCAGTTTATTTTAACGATTTTGGTGTTGGGATGATTCTTTGTTACATAGCTTGTGATTTGTTTCGGAACAATTTCTGCCGGAATTTCATTTTTCAGGCAATCGATTTCTTCCCATTTGCCCTTTCCGTCGAATTCCACCTTACTCCCATCCACAAAATAGAGGCTGTACGATTTGGATAAAAACTCCTGCTCGGCTTTTACAAAGGAAATATCTTTTCCGTTGAAATGAGTGTGGATAAACTTTCTTGATACTTCGGGAAGCTGTTCGAAACGAATGAGTCTGTCGTTATCCGCCTTTATCGAAAGGGGAGCTATAAACAGAAAAATTGCATAAATAAATTTCTTCATACTGGTTCAGTTTTTTTGTTATTACGATGCAAAGATGCGTACCAAAACTGAAAAGAATATGAAAAACACCTTTTTTCTCAACTTTTTTCCGGACGTCTGGGAATGCGTATGTCGAAATGATGCATACCGCCCTCAAACCGATATTCGATTTGCATATTGTATTGCTTGCAAACAGATTCGGCCAAAGAAAGTCCCAGACCCGCAGAACCCTCTTTACCGCCTTCCCTGTAAAAACGTCGGAAGATGTATTCGGGATTGAGTGCTCCCCGTAGCGCAGTATTGGAGATGCAGACGCCATGCCGGGCAACCACGATTTCGATTATCCCCTCCGGATAGTTATGCAGAAACGCATTTTTCAGCAAGTTGCCGAATAATACCGAAGCCAACATCTCGTTGGCGCTTATGATCAGGTTGTTTTGCTGTTCGATCGTGCAGTTGATATTGAGGTGTGCGTAGGCCTCTTCTAAATCGGCGAGCAGCGAGACTAACAGTTCGTTGACATTTATCTCCCGGATGTCGGGAAACTGTTCATTCTCTATTTTGGAGAGCAGCAGCAAGGTTTTATTGAGTTTCGACAAATGTTGGAGCGACTGTTTTGTTTTCAGAACCTGTTGTAATTGCGATTCGGATAAATCGGGGTCGTCGGCCAACAGTTCAAGCCGGTTTTGTGCCACCGCAAGCGGCGTTTGCAACTCGTGCGAAGCATGTCCGATAAACATCTGCTGTTCCTCGTAAAGCCTGTTGCTGCGTTCTGCACTCCGTTGCAATGCTTCCGAGAGTTTGCGAAACTCGTAGATGCGGGTTGTAGCCTCCAATGGCGGTGTTTTTTGTCCGGGTACGACGTTTTCGAGCCACTTGAGCATTGTATAGAGAGGCTTCAAACTGCGGTGGTGTATAAACATATTTATCGCAACGATGGTAACCAACAGAAGCAGGTAGAGCAGAACAATCCAATAGAGAATGGTTTCTTTGAGATCTTCCTTCTCGATGGAAGGCATCATAACGGTGAGCTCGAAATATTGATTGTGACGGTTTTTGAAAATAGTCTTATACACCCGTGCCGGTTCGGTTTCCATTTTCGTTTGCATATACACGACTTCATCCGAGAAGCGCACCGAAGGAACGCTTGCCGCATATTCCGGCGTTACTTCCACCAGGTGGTAGCTGTTGTTGGTGCCGTTGTCCTTTTCCGGGAGAGCCTCTCCGGCAAGCGCACGGGTAATAATGTATTCGGAATAGTATTCGAGCGAATCGTCGGTTTCGTCGTTGATTTCGTCGATGATGATATAGTAAAACAGTGTCGCCCATACGGCAAAAAGCAGCATCAACACCGCAGAAAGTTGTATGGTTATGCGTTGTAGCAACCTCATTTATTTAGCGGTTAATTTGTATCCGAGACCATAAACGGCTTTTATCTCGATATCGGCCCCGGCTTCATTCATCTTTTTACGCAGGTTTTTGATTTGCGCGTAAATGAAATCGAAATTGTCGGTCTGGTCGATATGATCACCCCATACCGATTCGGCCATTCGCGTTTTGTCGATCAGATGGTTGGGGCGCGCCATAAAATAGGAGAGAATATCGTACTCTTTGCGGTTTAGTTCGAGTTTGACATCATCAACATATACTTCGAATCCGGATGTGTTGATACGCACATTCCCAACCACCACAGAGAAATCTCCGTGGAGATCTTTACGCCTGATGATATTGCGTATGCGCGCGTTGAGTTCCGATAGATGAAACGGTTTGGCCAAATAATCGTCAGCTCCGAGTTCCAATCCCGCCACTTTGTCCTCTACGGCATCTTTGGCCGACAAGATGATGACATTGCTGCCGGCACCCTTTTTTCTGAGTTCTCTTAGTAGATCAAGGCCATTGCCGTCAGGAAGCATAATATCCAGCAAGATACAGTCGTAAGTATAATCACTGATTTTGATTAAGGCACTCCGAAACGAACCAGCACACTCCACCACGTAACGCTCTTTTTCGAGAAAAGCGGTCATGATTTCGCGCAATGAAGGCTCGTCTTCAACAATCAACACTTTCATACAATGATTTTCTATCTTAAGAACACAACTTTCCCGTATAATTAAAATAATTGGTGTAAAGAAAACAACAAAAACTGAAAAGAAACGGGAATAATTGCAGGGAGAAATTTTCTCTTCTGCTGCCTCTTATATCGCAGCATTGCTTTCAAACAAAAAAGGCAGTAACTTTAGCTACTGCCTTTTGATTTCTATCTCCGAATTTACTTACAAAAGTTTCTCCAATTTTTCGAGAGTAACATCCATTGCGGCAATGACTCCGTTCTCGTTTATCAAATAATTTTTGAAACCCTTATTCAATTGAAAATCTTTGTAAATCCCCGAATCGGTTCCCGCCACATCGCAATATTGCGAAATTAAATCAATTTCATCCAAAAGCACCGTTTTTTCAAATACGTTTTGACTTTTGTCGAAAGAAATCGATAATATTGCCACATCGGCATGATTTTTTTTCAAATAATTGTACAGACGTACATTTGTTGCTCTCGATTGGGCATCGTAAGCCGCCCAAAAAGTGAGCATTACTTTCTTACCTCTGTAGTCGCTTAAGTCGAGTCTCCTGCCGTCTAATCCGCTGAGAACGATATTTGGAATCCGTTCACCCGGATAATACCCGATGGAAGGGGTTTTGGTTTTGATTGAAGTGGACATGAAAAAAAGCGAAGTTAATGCTACAAGGCAAAAACTTAAATACCTCATATAATCTATTTTAGTTAATACTCACACATTTTGTTTGTGCATCACGCATGATACAAAATGCGCCAATAAAAAGCACTTTTCGCTAAAAGCCATTTTTATTTCGGAAGCAAAATTAGTTTCGATTTTTCTTTTATGAAACTTTTCGGATAAAAACTTTATTTTCAAATGTTAATTTGTGAAAACAAGAAATATCGAAAAAGCAGAGATAATCTTCCGAAAGCTTCTCTCATTCAAGGATTATTACTTTTTTGACGGCCTTTATACGTGCTGAAAAAAACGATCGATTTCTTCTATCGAAGTATCTTTGAGGATTACTTTTTTGTTTTTGTCAAGTAAATAAAGCGTCGGGATAGCTTTGATGTCGTATATTCGCTTGTGGGTGATAGTCATTCCCTTGTCGTAAGCATTTATCCAATGTTGAGGCATTTGGGGGAGATGCTTTTTCCATTGATCGGTATTTCCGTCGGGATAAACCGTAAGCACGGTAATCATAGTTCGAGTAGGAGAATTCATCGAAAAAGCCTTTTTGAGTGACTCCATGCCATCGAGTTGCGTCGTAACGGCAGCGCACGTATGGCAATCGGGGTTGGCAAACATCAGAATCAGGTAATCGCTGTTGATGCTGTACAACGATTTGGTTTGTCCCGAGTCAAGAGTAAATTGAAAATTATCGGCTACGGTTCCGACTCTGTTTTTCATCATCAAATCGTATTTGAATTGATAGTTCGATTGCTCTGTTTCGGGAAGTTTTTTCGATTTCAGAACTTCCGCTAAAACCGGAATAAAAAACTCTTCGTTCCGAAAAGGAGAATTGGGTTGATAGAAATATTTATCGAAAAGCCCTATAAAATGGGTGTACATAGCAACATTTTGCTCCGCTTTTTTGAGCGTATTCACAAGCGATTCGTCGGCTTTCGGTTTTGATACATACGCAAGAATATTGATATAATCCACAAAGGCCTGCTCCGTAATTTCGGGACGCGAAATCAGTTTTTCATCCGAAAAATCAAATCTATTCCAGTAGTGTATGACCAGATAATCGGCGCGCGCTTCCGACGAAGTTAGGTTTTCGGGCACATAAGGCAAAACAAAAGTATCGGGAACAACCGTGTCTTGATTAAGCGCATCGGCGGTTATCGATTCTTCGGCGTTCGATTTCTTTGTAGAAGAGCATGAAAAACCGATAAAAGACAAGATAATCAGCAACAATAAAGAGAAAATATAAGTTTTCATCCGAAACGATTTATTTTGAAATATAAAAGTATAAAATTTTATCAACTTTGGATATCAATATTTCGGTTGAATGCAATGAAAGGATATTTTTTGTATATTTGTCTTGTTATAAAGTCAAAGAGAAAGATGGACAATTATATCGTATCGGCGCGAAAATACAGACCAACTACATTTCATTCGGTTGTAGGCCAAGAAGCTCTTACGGCTACCTTGCGAAATGCCATTTCGAGCGGTAAGTTGGCACACGCATATTTGTTTTGCGGCCCGAGAGGGGTGGGAAAAACCACCTGTGCCCGCATTTTTGCCAAAACAATCAATTGCTTCAATCCTACCGTCCAACACGAAGCTTGTAACGAATGCGAGTCGTGTGTGGCTTTCAACGAACAACGCTCGTACAACATCCATGAACTTGACGCTGCTTCTAACAACTCCGTCGATGACATCCGCGCACTTATTGAGCAGGTGCGTATCCCCCCCCAGATTGGAAAATACAAGGTTTACATCATCGACGAAGTTCACATGTTGTCCACTTCAGCGTTCAATTCATTTCTAAAAACGTTGGAAGAGCCTCCGACGCACGCTATTTTTGTGCTGGCAACCACCGAAAAGCATAAAATTATTCCCACAATTATTTCCAGATGCCAGGTTTACGATTTTAGTCGGATTACCGTGGCCGATACGGTAAATCATCTACAACACGTTGCACAACAAGAAGGCGTGAAAGCCGAACCCGAAGCCCTCAACATCATCGCTCAAAAAGCCGATGGCGGAATGCGCGACGCACTTTCCATCTTCGACCAAGTGGTAAGTTTCACCCAGGGCTGCATTACCTACAAAGCGGTTATTGAAAACCTCAATGTGCTCGACTACGAGTATTATTTCAGATTTACCGATGCCATTATTGCGGGCGATGTGGTAAGTTGCCTGCTTATCCTCAACGATGTTTTGAACAGAGGTTTCGAAGGACAATACATCATTAGCGGCATCTCTTCGCATTTCCGCGATTTGTTGGTCTGCAAAAATTTCGCTTCTGCAAAGCTTCTGCAGGTAGGAGCTTCCATTCGGGAACGTTACATTGAAACCTCGAAACGATGCGACGAACATTTTCTTTTCAAAGCCATTGAAATCGCAAACGATTGCGATCTCAACTACCGGCTTAGCAAAAACAAAAGACTATTGTTGGAGCTGACAATGATTAAGCTTTGCCAACTCTCCGAAAATCCTACACCGCAAAGGACGGATGAAAAAAAAAACGAAATTAAAGAGATAACACCTTCTTTAAATCTCCCTCCCATTGAATACAAAGAAGAAATAAGCGAGGAGAAAAACGATGTCCCCGATTCCGTCGTAAAAGAAACGAAAACAACACCTATCTTGCAAAGGAAACCGGAAGAGGTAAGCAATACCCCAAAAGAATTGGGTATTTCACTCGTGTCGTTAAAGAAAACGCAGCAAGAGAATCGAACGGAAGAAAAGCCTTCAGAGAAAACACAGAAAAGCGTCTCCTACAGCCCTTTTACCGAAGAGGAATTGGTTGCCGCATGGAACGAATTTGCTGCAGGATTGAAAACAGAAAAACTGCTGAAAAACACGATGGAACTTTATTCTCCTTGCGTAAAAACCAACGAAGTTTTTGAGGTAGTTGTCAGCAACGAAATCAATAAAAATTATTTGGAAAATAATGCTTCAAACATTTTGAACTTTATCCGCGAAAAGCTTTTGAACGACGACATTACGATGTTAATTGCCATCTCCGATGCTTCCAAAGCAAAAAAGCCAACTACGTCCAGAGAGATCTTCGAAGAGTTGGTGCAGCAAAATGCTGCACTTCAGAACCTATCGGATGAGTTCGATCTCGAATTGGTTTAAAAAAGTGGCCAATTGGCGTCGTCTGTTCGGGCACATTCCATCATTTTTTGCAACTCATCGAATTTTTGTGGATAAAACGAGATAAGGTTGTGATTTTCCGAAGGATCTGATGCTAAATTGTAGAGTTCGTATGTCGGTTTTTTGCGTATATCCTGACGGATAAGTTTCCAATTCCCCTGTATAATAGCCTGTTTACCGTTCATTTCCTGAAATTCGAAATAAAAATATTCGCGTTGTTTTTGTTCTTTCTTTCCGATCAAAGCAGGCAGGATGCTTATTCCGTCAGTATTTTGGGGATAGGGTTGTTTCAACAAATCCGAAAAAGTAGGCAGATAATCCCAAAAAGCGAAAGCAAAATTGCTCTCAATTCCGTGATGAATGTGGTTATTCCAGACCATGATGGTTGGAACGCGGATACCTCCCTCATACAAATCGCGCTTGTAACCGCGGAAAATACCGTTGCTGTTGAAAAAATCGGGGTCTCCTCCTCCTTCGCGATGCGGGCCGTTATCGCTGGTAAAGATAATAAGCGTATTGTCGTACACCCCTACTTCTTTCAGCTTTTCGATAATTTGCCCCACATACACATCCATGCGGGTTACCATTGCCGCATGCGTTGCTCTCGGAAAGGGTTGCGACATGTAACCGCCCTTTCGGAAATAGTCTCCCGAATCGGTTCCATGATAAGGCGTTTCGGGATATTTACCCCTGAATTTTTCGATGATGGAATCCTCCGGAACAACCAATTCCGCATGCGGAAGCATCATCGGGACAAATAAAAAAAACGGACTGTCTTTCCGCGCGTCAATAAATTCAAGTGTTTTTTCCTGGATTAAGTCCTGCGAGTAGGCACCGAATTGGCCGTTATCGTTTTCGGGATACTCTGTCCTGGTCTGGTTGTGCCACAGGTGGTCAGGATAGTAGTTGTGAGCCAAAAGCTGACAATTAAATCCAAAAAACTCATCTACAGCCTGGCTGTTGGGGTCTCCTGATGATCCCGGTTGTCCTAATGCCCATTTTCCGAAAACGCCGGTGGCGTAACCTGCGTTTTTAAACAGATGAAAAAGGGTAAATGTATTTTCGGGAAGAGGAAATTGCCCTTCGGGTTGGAGTTCTCTGTTGCCGCGGATAGGCGTATGTCCGGTATGAAGTCCGGTAAGCAGGCTGGCACGGGAGGGAGCGCTCACGGTTGTGCCGGAATAGCTGTTTGTAAAGCGCATTCCCTGGAGCGCCAACCGGTCGATGTTGGGTGTTTGAAACCTTTCCTGCCCGAAACAACTCAAATCGCCGTAGCCGAGGTCGTCGGCAAGAATAAACACCACATTGGGCTTTTCTTGAGCAATCAATGAGAGCGTAACGGTAAAACCCGCAGCAAAACTTAATACAGATTTTCTCATTATCGTCGTTTTTTTAACATTATGTTGATTTAAGAAGAGAATTTATTGTTTGAAAAAGTATCGATGTTTCGTTTGGTAAAAATAGTAAATAAATCGCGGTTTTCAAGGAATTTTCATGTTGGCATGCCCCGATTTGTGCAAATTCAGCAAGTTTTCATTACATTTGTTTTTTGCAAACTGATTTTTAGAGAAGCATGAAAACCTTTTTCGCTTTGTTTTTTAGTACAGCCGTCCTGCTTTGTTCCTGCAACAATCGGGAGAAAAGGCAAATTGTACAATGCGCGGAAACCGCCGAAGGTTCTACCGGAACCGTCGTGAAACCCGATACGGTGGTCGATGCCGATTTCACATTCGAAGAGGCGGTTGCCGGTACGCGGGCTCCGCAAAAAATCATCGACAAATTGACACTGTTCGATGTTTTTTACTTTTCGGTGGACGGCAAAGTTCATCGGGGGCAGATTCTTTCGAACAAAATGATTGAAAAAGACATCAGAGAAATGTTCGATTTTATGCTGCGAAACAACTTTGTAGTGGAAAAAGCGATTCCCATCGTCGCCTACAATTGGAGTGACAGCTTGTCGATGGCCGATAACAACACATACAGTTTTTGTTATCGAAACACCTCCTATTCAAAGCACGCGCGCGGCATGGCCATCGATATCAATCCGAAATTCAATCCCTTAAGATGGAAAAAAACAAAACGTCCGAACCAACCTCAGGGCGCAGTTTTGGATACTACCGTAAACGGCACATTCTATCCTGAACATCCTGTAGTGAAGGAGTTTAAGCGCAGGGGGTTTAAGTGGGGACATGTATTCCCCAAATTTTACGACGACCATCATTTCGAGAAAAGTACAAGAAATTGATTTATTTGACCTTTTCCTGATAAGCTTTCCAGCGTGTGGTTACATTCCGTACATAATCGGCCGTTTCTTCTCCTCTGAAATATCCTGCTTTACAAACCGGGTCTTTGTAATATTGCTCTAACCGCTTGAGAAGGATGTATTTTTCCACATTCTCCGTCCAAACCTCTTGGTTGGCTCCATATTTGAGTGCAAGTGCACGAGCGTCTGTTACATGTGCGATTCCTCCATTGTAGGAGGCCAAAGCCATTTTTATACGTTCATTTTCGTCTGCAACCGAGGCGAAAATATTCAAAAGCTTTCTCAAATATTGTGCTCCAGCTCTGATATTGGATTCTTCGTCAAACAAATCGGTGCCCATTAAGCCGAGTGACGCTGCTGTGGCTGGCATCAATCCCATAAGTCCACCCGCTCCTGCCCACGATTCGCCGTTGGGCTTGAACGTCGACTCGTGGTAAGCCACAGAAGCCAGTAACCGCCAATCGATGGCGTATTCTTTTCCATATTGTTTAAAATAAGCGTCATAAGGCGAGATATGTCCCGGAGACATAAGCGAAACAAATAGTTTAGAGTCGAAAAAATAGCCTTTTGCTTCTTCAAAATATCGCTTAGTAACCCGCTGGTAAATAGGTTTGTTGTTTGAACGCGAAAACCACGTGTCGAGCGAATCGGCAAGCACGGGCGTATCTTTACGGACAGCCCACGCCGTGCGCTGGTCGAAACTTACGGGAAGAGCAATATTGATGTTCTGAAAATAGGTTTTATTGATGCGTGCGTTGAATTCGTCGGAAACAGTGTATTTGATTTCTCCTGCGGAAACCATCCGTATCAAATCCTCCAAAACCAAAGTATCCTCATCTACATACCGCAAGCCGATTCCGCCGCCCAGCTCTTCGTTGAGATTCTGCATCCGTTCTTCGTATTTTGAGTTTTTCAATACATATACATCTTTGTCAATCAATTGTGTAACATCTTTCAAAACAGTATCCCGCTTTTCGGAACGCTGCACCAAAACCTGATGCGTAATACCTTTCAGCCCGCAATAAAGAATAGAATCTTTCAGTCTCGCATCTACCGGAAGGTAATAGGCAACTATATCGCCTACGCCCTCCAACAGCATCCGGGTAAGGACAGAAGGGTTGGGAGCCACAATCATTTTTAGGTTGAAACCGTGTTCGTCGGCAAAACTTTTTATCAGATCATAGTGATAACCCATTTCTTGATCACGGTAGCTGAAATAAGAAACAGATGTATTGAGTGTAAGTACTCTGAGTGTATCCCTCTCAACGATTTGAGCAAAATCGTAAGATGGGGCTTCTCTTTTTTTGCAGGAAAGCGTCCACAAAAGAGCAAGAGCAAAAACTGAAAATAAGAAAAAGTGTTTCATCTGTGAAAATGAGTTTTCGATACAAACATACACAAAAAAAATTGCTTTTCAAGATTCGCTTAAAAATTTATCAATCAAAGGATAAACAATCTTAAAAAAAAGAATTATGTTTGCAACAAAATAGAAATGAATTCTGCCTTGAAATTTGTCGCGATTTTGGCCATAATCTTGCTTTGCTTAACGCCTGTTTGCATGTTAAGCCAAGAGAACAATTGGCAGGCTTATCTAGAAGAGCTTGCCGAAGAAGGTATGGATGAAACTGCAGTGGATAACATGTTTCAAGAACTTTCGATGCTTGAGAGCAATCCGCTGAATCTCAATGCCGTTTCCCGCGAGCAATTGGAGCGTTTTCCCTTGATTACACTTGAACAAGCGGGGAAAATAGCCGATTTCTTGGAAAAAAACCGCCCGATTTACACTGTTTATGAACTGCGGAATGTATCGTATCTCGATTTTAACACGGTAGAACGTATCCTGCCCTTTTTTTATGTCGGAGAAACTGTCGAGGAAAGGAAAACCTTTACCGAAATGTTGAAATACGGAAAAAACGAGATGCAGTTGCGATTCGACAAAACACTCAATCGCCGTGCCGGATACGGCGAATTTTCGGACAGTATCCTGCAAAAATATCCCAATCGGAAGTACAGAGGAGAAGATTTTTATCACTCCCTGAAATATGCTTTCTCCTACCGCGATAAAATTCAATTCGGGGTTTTGGGTGAAAAAGACGCGGGAGAGCCTTTTTTCAAAAAGAATTACCAGCAAGGATACGATCACTACGGCATACACCTGATAATCCGCGATGCAGGGATACTCAAGACGCTGGTTTTGGGGGATTTCAGAATGTTGTTTGGACAGGGACTTATTTTGAACAATAATTTCAAGCAACCCAAGGCGTGGGCTGCCGACAATATCATCCTTAGGACACAGGAACCCAGGCGGCACTTTTCCACGGCCGAAAACGGATTTTTCAGAGGAGCTGCTGCCGTTGTGCAGGCAAATAAAAACATCTGCATCACTGCGTTTTTTTCGAACCGGAAAATCGATACCAATCTCTCCAGGATTCACCAAATAACATCATTTAAAACAGATGGTTATCATAGAACTCTGGGAGAAATGGAGAAAAAAAGAAACTCCCGCGAGCAGGTAGCGGGAATAAATGTAAATTTTCGAAAAAATCGTTTTCAAGTGGGTGTGAGCGGATTGTATTACTCATACAATAGAATGTACAACCCTACGTTTCACGAATACAACTATTACCAATTTCGAGATTCGGCGCATATCAATGCGAGCATCGACTATTCGTACCGGTATAAAAACATCACATTTGCCGGAGAAACCGCAGCCTCTCAAAACAAAGCTGTGGCAACCGCCAACATGATTCAATACTCGCCATCAAATACCTTCTCCTTTTCAGCGCATTACAGATATTTCCCAATTACATTTCACTCGATGTACGGAAACGCTTTTTCGGAAACCAGCGGTGTAGAGAACGAAAACGGACTCTTTTGGGGTGTAAAGGTAAGCCCGTTTGCCAAACTTTCTCTAACGGGATATATTGATTTTTTCCGGTTTCCATGGCTCAGATACCAAGTAGATGCACCCTCAAAAGGCCTCGATTTATATCTGCTCGCAACGTACAAATTCGATAGAAATGCTGCTGTGGAAGTGCGCTACAAGTTGAAACAGAAAGAACGAAACGCCAAATATCCCGATGAAAATCAGATCACCGTTTTGCCTTACGCCACACAAAAATGGCGTTTTCGTTTCAACAAAACGCTGGAAAGCGGTTGGGATTTCCGCACCACGCTCGACGGCGCATGGTATGCGCCAAAATATTTCCCGAGCGAAAAAGGTTGGATGCTTTCGCAAAACATTGGGTATCGTGGCATTGGGAAATGGCGTGGAGACTTTTTCGCGGGATATTTTGATGCCGAATCCTATAATACCCGCCTGTATTCGTACGAGCGCAACATATTATCTACATTCTATATGCCGTCGTTTTACGGAGAAGGGTTTAGGGTTGCTCTCTCCGTGCGGTACGAAATTACACCGCGGCTGTCTGTTTCGGTAAAAGCGAGACAAACATGTTATTTTGACCGGAAAACAATTGGTTCGGGGACGGAACAAATCAACGGAAACAGCCGTACCGATATTTTCACCTA
>JBGYGP010000060.1:0-3042 GCA_041820645.1 Proteiniphilum sp.
TGCAGCCGCCAACGAAGAGAAATTTACGGAAAACGTGGTAACTCCATGCGGTGCTTGTCGGCAAGTATTGCTCGAAACCGAAAACAGATACAAAACAGCGATAAAAATAATGATGTACTGCAACAACGAGGTTTATGTAGCGGAAGGTATAAAAAACCTGCTGCCATTAAGCTTTGGCGACGAAATGCTGAGAGGAAACGGTTATTCTTAAAGTGTTGCCAAAAGCCATTTGCCTTCGATCAACTAAAAGATGTATTCGGTATAAATTCCGTTATCTATGCCGCGAGCGATACGTTGGCCGTGTCGTTCACAAAAGACACCGTTAACGTAAGTACTGCCGTAAGACAAATCCAAAAGCCCCCAACCCGATTTGTCAATCAACTGCTCGGTACGGAGAACGAAATCTCACCGGCAACAGGAGCATATACCTTTAATATGAAACCGGTTTGAATTTTTAGTACCCCCTCCATCAATCGCCCGAAGGCCGCCACAATTTGTTTTAACCTTCTAAGTGTTCTAAAATGGTCGCCGCAATTTGTTCTAACCTTCAAAGTGTTCTAAAAAGCCTCCCTCACTTTGTTTTGACATTCAAAGAGCTCTTAAAGGCTCTACCATTTTTTATTCTTTTAATAATCCGAGACTGCGTAGCTCCCCGAAACCGGCAAAACGACTGCATCATCTCCTACAACGTATCTCCCCACGAAAGCCCGAACCCATCAAAAAAATGAGTAAAAAACACGGCATAAAAAAAAATCGAAACGATCTATGATTTATCGGACAAAAGTATAAAAAACTAAAAAATGATACAGAATATCGCTGTTTTTCAACGGGTATTTTTTTTTCAAATGAGTACACTGGACAAAGTAAATCAATTATCTTTGTCGAATAATAAAAAAACAAACGGGAAACATGAAACTACAGAAGGAAATCGACCGGCTTTTTGTCTCGCAACAAAACGATTGGGCGCAGCTAAAAACCTCCATCGAACAACTCAACAATGTAAAAACAAAATCATTGAAATGGGGCAACGATATGTATGTTCGGATTCAGTATAATCCGGCCAGGATGGTTTCTGCCAGCGCAAAAACAGATAAAGCAAACATCGAAAAAAGACCCTGTTTCCTGTGCGGAGACAATCGCCCGAAAGAACAAAAAGGAATTCCTTTTCTCGACAAATACATTGTCTTAATAAATCCGTTTCCGATTCTTGATCGCCATCTTACCATTCCATTACATTCGCACGTTCCCCAAAGAATCGGTAAAAAAACGGGCGACATGTTGCGCTTAGCCGCCGAATTGCCCGATTATGCAGTTTTCTATAACGGCCCCAAATGCGGAGCTTCGGCCCCCGACCATTTCCATTTTCAAGCCGGATTGAAATCGCCTATTCTGATGGAGGGAGACAACGAACTGCGCTCTTGCTTGGAAATCGAAAGCGAAGATATAAACGAAGTAATCGAATTGTTCGAAAACACTTATCACTACCTGCACAGCCAACAACCGCAGGAAGAGGAACCGATGTTCAATCTGATTGCTTTTACTCGAGAAAGCAAATTTGTGCTGCATATTTTCCCGCGAAAAGCACACCGTCCCCGCCAATATTTTTTGGAAGGAAGCAAAGGGCTGATGATTAGTCCGGGAGCGCTTGATATGGCAGGGCTGATCATCACCGTACGTGAAGAAGACTTCGACAAGATACGCAAAGAAGACATCGAAGACATCTTTTCGCAGGTATCAATGCCCATCATTTGAGTTTAACACCCCAAAAAAATTAAGAAACGGCATGGATTTTGTTGATATAATTTCAAAACAAATCGAAGGAGAGAGCGAACTCAAAAAACCGATGAACGCGCTGATTTGCTTTGCAAAGCCCGAAACAGGCAAAGCTCTGATGGCACTCGTTTCAAAAATGATGAAAGAAAACGCGGAAAATACCTCAATCTCAATCATCAACCTGATAGATAGAAGTACATTTCAGCAAATAGAAAACAAGGAAATCTATAAATCGGAATTGTTTACGGATATATTGGCACAAAACAACAGCGAAAAGATTACCGTTCACGCCCTTCTCAAAGAGTCGGACAATTTTGTGGAAGATATTCTTCAGATAGCCCGGGAACAAAACAGCCATATCATCTTTACGGGCATAGGGCACAAACTGTTGGATGCAACCATATGGCATCATTATACCAAAATAAACGAAGATAAAACGGAAGTTACGGAATCGGAAATATTGGGAAAACTCCCAATTCCAGCCGAAAGAGCTATCCACAATGTATCAAGCCTTCTGGAAAGAAATCCGCTAAACTCGGGAATTCTGGTCGTAAACAATTTTTCGGATGCAAAAAAAGTTTTTGTTCCGATCCTATCCTACAACGACATTTCTACGCTCCGATACATTTATCATCTGTCGAAAAACGAAGACGTCAGGATAAAAATATGGGATGCAACGGGTATTTTGGAGATTATTCCGAAGTTGAAAAAAGTTTTTCAATTCGTTGTCAAAAAATCCGAATCCCGCATCTCTTTGTGGGACAACGATACAAAGATAGAAGAAGATTTCATCAAGTCCAACGATCTGATAATTACAGGAATCGACGGATGGAAAAAAATGATTGTTTCGGCTTTGTCGTGGACAAGCGCACTGCCTTCGGTACTGATTATTAAAGACAAACAACCCGACTGATGAACATTAACGAAGTAAACAACAAGCACAACAAGATACTCAAACATCTCGAAAACCTTCAACTCAAAGATGCTTTTGACGCCATCCGGCAAATAGCCGACGAACAACAGACTTGGGCTATCTCGGAAAAACTCAACGACCTCGAAACCAATTATAAATACATGATTCACTATCTGGTTGAAGGCAACAAAGATTCCGAACAACAGAAAATCTACAGCCAAATCGTCAGAACAACCTATACGCTTGCCGATGACGCAATAGACCAGATACTTGCCCGGCAGAGTCCGAACCTGTTTTACGAAAAAATGCGCGTACTCAACATCCGCGAAACGCTGTCGGCAACCGAATACCGCGAA